>DPLR01000623.1 GCA_003541895.1 Cytophagales bacterium
ATCGTGGGCTACGTGAACATATGCCATGAGCAGGCAATTTTTTCCGATCACGGTTTTCAATTTATCGTTGGTGCCGCGGCTGATCGTAACGAATTCGCGTATCGAAGTATTGTCTCCTATGAAAGTTTCTGTTTTCTCTCCAGCAAATTTTAAATCTTGCGGAACGGATGAAACCGAAGCGCCCGGATAGATCTTCACATTTTTCCCGAGGCGCGTGCCTTCCCACAAAACGGCATTGGGGCCAATCCAGCAACCATCGCCAATAACAACATCACTCTTGACTGTAGCAAAAGGTTCAATGGTTACGTTCTCACCGATTTTGGCATCGGGATGCACATTCGCTAAGGGGTATTGGCTCATATATCTTTTCTAACGATGCTGGCAGTCATTGTGCCTTCGCATACTAAAGTATTACCTACATATCCACGGCCTGTCATTTTTGCAATTCCCCTACGGATCGGGGCGAGCAGATCGCACTGGATTACAAGAGTATCTCCCGGAAGAACCATTTTCCTGAAACGGAATTCATCAATTCCTAAAAAATAAGTCCAATAATTTTCCGGATCGGGAACGGTGTTCAACACCAAAATTCCACCGATCTGCGCCATGGCTTCCACTTGAAGAACACCAGGCATTACCGGATTGCGAGGGAAATGTCCTTGAAAATAATTCTCGTTCATCGTTACGTTCTTCACGCCAATCACGCGCTCTTTGTCGAGGTAAATGATTTTATCGATCAGTAAGAATGGATAACGATGTGGTAGAGTTGCTGTGATTTTGTTGATATCCATTACCGGAGGCAACGAAGGGTTGTATTTCGGTACTCCCTTCTTGTCGGCTTCCTGCATGGATTTCTTTAATTTCTTCGCGAAAGCAACGTTGGCTGCATGGCCGGGTCTTGCCGCAAGTATCTGTGCTTTTAAAGGACGACCGGCCAAAGCTAAATCGCCAATGATATCAAGCAGTTTATGGCGTGCGGGTTCGTTGTTATAGCGAAGTTCAATGTTATTAAGAATACCTTCTTTCTTTACTTCAACTTTTGGTTTGTTGAGCATCCGTGCAATGTTGTCCAGCTCGTGCGGTTCTACCACGCGGTCTACAATAACAATGGCATTGTTCAAATCGCCACCGCGGATGAGGTTGTTTTTGTAAAGCATTTCCAGCTCATGCAAAAAACAGAACGTGCGGCACGATGCAATTTCTTTCTCAAACTGCTGAATGCTTGTAATGGATGCATGCTGACTTCCCAACACAGGCGAGTTATAATCCACCATCACGGTTACGCGATAGTCATCTAAAGGAAGCGCTGCAATCTCCACATTGCGGGCAGCCTCGCGATAGAAAATGGAATCTTGTACTTCAAAGAAATCGCGCAAAGCATTTTGCTCTTCGGTGCCAACTTCTTTCAATGCATTTACAAACTCAATGGAGCTTCCATCCATAATGGGGGCCTCGGGGCCATCCAATTGAATAAGTACGTTGTCGATTTCTAGACCAACCAAGGCAGCCAATGTATGCTCAATGGTGCTCACGCGAGCACCACTTTGTTCTATAGTGGTTCCTCTCGAAACATCCACTACTCGATCGCAGTCGGCCTCGATGATGGGTGAGCCTGGCAAATCAACTCGCTGGAATTTGATGCCATGATTGGGCTTAGCCGGAAGGAACGTCATAGTAGTTTGCACACCGGTATGGAGGCCAACACCTGAGATTGTTACCGACTTCTGAATGGTTTGTTGCTTGTGATTAAGCATTTGTTAAGCAAAAGTCCGCAAATTTAAGGCAATAAAGGTATAATCCAAAAGTAGTATAAACCGCTGAAGGTCATGGCAAATCCACTAGCTTTACTCCGCACTTAAACAATCGATTGATATGTCTCATTATTTCGCTGAATTTTTTGGAACGCTATTGCTCATTTTGTTGGGCGATGGCGTTGTTGCCGGTGTACTTTTAAAAAAATCAAAATCAGAAAATGCCGGGTGGATGGTAATTGTTGTGGCCTGGGGTATTGCGGTTACACTCGCCATTTATGCGGTCGGCAAAATTAGTGGCGCGCATCTTAACCCAGCGGTAACAGTGGCCATGGTTTTGAATGGAACGTTGCCGGCAAGTGAAATGATGGGTTATATCTTTGCGCAGTTGGCCGGTGCCTTTGTTGGCGCCATTTTAGTTTGGCTTCACTACTTGCCGCATTGGAAAGAAACAACCGATGCCGATGCCAAACTTGCTGTTTTTTGCACAGCACCCGCCATTCGAAATACGTTTTCAAACTTAGTGAGTGAAATTATTGCCACCGCTGTTCTTGTACTTTCCATTTTGTTTGTTGGGGCGAATGAATTTACACAAGGATTAAACCCGATTATAATAGGAATGATCATCATTTCGATTGGTTTGGGATTGGGAGGAACCACAGGCTTTGCTATCAACCCTGCGCGCGACCTCGGCCCGCGCATCGCTCATTTTATTTTGCCAATTCCTGGTAAACGGAATTCGGATTGGAGCTATGCCTGGATCCCCGTAGTTGGCCCGACCGTTGGAGGATTGCTTGGCGCTTGGATTTATAATCTTGTATTTTAAATCGTCCATAGTCGATGCAAATGCACTTACTTTAAACCATCGACAATCGACCATTGACTATTGACCATTATGAAATTCATCATCGCACTTGATCAAGGAACCACAAGTTCACGTGCCGTTCTCTTCAACGAGAAAGGATCTATTGTAGGAATTGCCCAGCAAGAATTCACGCAGATTTTTCCACAGTCGGGTTGGGTTGAACATGATCCAAACGAAATCTGGAGTACCCAACTGGGTGTGTTGCAGCGCGTGATCGCAGAAAATAAAGTAGACGCAAAATCGATTGCCGCAATCGGTATTACCAACCAACGCGAGACAACGGTGGTATGGAATCGTGCAACGGGCGAACCCATTTACAATGCTATCGTTTGGCAAGACAAACGCACAGCCAATATTTGTGAAGAACTCAAATCAAAAGGCTTGACCGATTACGTCCGGCAAAACACGGGCCTTGTTATCGATTCGTATTTCTCGGGAACAAAAATTAAATGGATTCTCGATCATGTAAAAGGAGCGAGTGCACTGGCCGAAAAAGGAGAGCTGGCCTTTGGAACGATTGATTCATGGCTGATCTGGAAATTGACAGAAGGGAAAGTGCATGCTACAGATTATTCCAATGCATCACGAACGATGCTCTTCAACATCCGTGACTTGAAATGGGATGAAACACTTTTGAATGAACTCGCAGTTCCGAAATCGCTTTTGCCCGAAGTAAAACCCTCGTCACATTATTTTGGAAATTGGAATTTGAACGGAGTGCTGATTCCGATTGGTGGTGTAGCGGGCGATCAGCAAGCTGCGTTGTTTGGTCAGGCGTGTTTCAATGAAGGCATGGCAAAAAATACCTACGGCACCGGTTGCTTTA
>DPLR01000456.1 GCA_003541895.1 Cytophagales bacterium
ATCTTTCCAATTACCCCGTGTTGAAAGTGAAAATGAAGAGCTTCAATAAAAGTAAAAGCCTTAATGTGGAAATGGATCTAGTAGATGCGGCAGGGCAATCCACCAATCTTAGTCCGGTCTTTGATTTTACTCCATTGATCGATGACGGAGCCTACTACAAATACACTTTTGATTTCCAGAACCAGAATGGATGGAAGTCGGGCCTGGGTAATGTTGACAAAACGCGCATAAACAAAATAAATTTATTCATTGATTATGGAATCTTTGCACAGGTAGCCAGTGATTCGCTGTGGATCGACTCGCTTTGGGTAGAGCCGATAACAACTAATCCTACCGTACCTAATCGGCCATCGCATCTAAAGGGAACAATCAATGGCAATCAACTCCAACTCAGTTGGCAAGATAATTCTGCCAATGAAGATGGTTTCAAGCTTTATCGTTCAACGAGTAGTAATGGAGTTTTTTCATTGGTCGGCACGTATGCACCGAATGCAACGCAAGCAACTCTCACACGTAATCCCGCAGATCCCACCTATGTTTATCAAATTATTTCTTTTAACAGTGCAGGCACTTCTGACTTGAGTAATTTGCTTGCCTCGTTCGACTCGGTTACTGACATTAAAGAAATGCGGAGCGACATTTCCATTTTCCCTAACCCTTCCAATGGAAAATTTTCAATTCTCACTCAAGGCGCTGCGTGCGAATTTATTGTTGTAAGAAATTCGTTAGGTCAGATAGTGCATCAACAAGTGATGACAGGTGAAACAACGCTTGATCTTTCAGAGTTGTCAAGGGGAGTTTATTTTTTGACCATAACCACAGGTCATAGCAACATCACAAAAAAAATTAGTATACAATGAATTTGAGTCGGCATCTTTTTTTAATCCTATTACTTATCCTTTTCATCTCTTCAACCAAGCGACCAAAGAAGGAAAAGCTGATTTGGTCAGACGAGTTTAATTACACGGGAGTAGTTGATTCGACCAAATGGAACTTTGACCAAGGGAACGGCTGTCCACAACTTTGCGGATGGGGAAATAACGAAGCTCAGATATATACCACTAACAAAGAAAACATCAGAGTTGAGAATGGATTGCTAATTATTGAAGCCAAGAAGAATGACAACCAATGGACGTCCGCCCGAATTAACAGCCGAAAAAAAATGACGTTCACCTATGGACGAATTGAATTCAGAGCCAAGCTTGCTGAAGGTCTAGGCTCATGGTCAGCGCTGTGGATGCTGGGTGAAAGTGTATCAAGCAAAAGCTGGCCCGCTTGCGGTGAGATTGATGTGATGGAGCACGTGGGCAAGTTTCCCGGGGTCATTCAAAGTGCCATGCATACGTCATTCAGCAATGGTGAAACGGGCAACAAAGGCTCAACAAAAATAGGATCGTACAATCAGTTTCATGTTTATGAAGCCCTTTGGACATCTAAATCAATTCAGTTTTTTGTGGACGGAATAAATTACTACACCTATCAGCCATTAGAAATAAATGAGAAGACTTGGCCTTTTGATTCTCCTTTTTTCATCATTATGAATTTGGCAATGGGAGGCAATTTTGGTGGCCCCACTATTGACTCCACGCTTACTCATGCACGAATGGAAGTAGATTACGTTAGGGTTTATCAATAGGCTTAATCGTCTAGTTCAAATTTATTCAGTTATCAATAGTTGACTACGCTTTATTAAATTAGTCTGAGCGGTTACATTTGTAAAGATTAA
The DNA here is from genome assembly GCA_003541895.1 of Cytophagales bacterium. Classification (GTDB taxonomy): domain Bacteria; phylum Bacteroidota; class Bacteroidia; order Cytophagales; family Cyclobacteriaceae; genus ELB16-189. Next base: position 1,727 of record DPLR01000456.1, read on the forward strand.
CTATCATACTTATGCGCAACAGATGTTTGATAATCATGCCATCGGGCGAACCCATTGGCTACCCACAAGGTCATGTGAATCGGGTTTACGATTATGTGATTGTTCCGGCTTGTAGGCTGGCAGGAGTTTGGCCTTCGCGGATGGATACGACTACATATAAAGATCCATTTGAGTTGGTAAAAGAAATTATTGACAGCGAGATGGTGCTCTGCGACATCAGTGCCGGAAACAACAATGCACTGTATGGATTAGCTATTCGTTTTGCATTGAACTTGCCTGTTATGTTAGTGAAGGATTCAAAATCATTTGCCTCTTTTGATGCAAGTGAGATGGGAGGAATTGTTGAGTACGATGAAACCCTGCGGATTGACACCGTTCAAAAAGCAACCGAAGTGTTGAGCGAGGCGCTGAAGAAAGCGATTGAACTAAAAAGTGAAAAGCATTCTTTGCTGTACAAATTGGGTGTTGGTATTCCACAACCAGAACCAGTAATTACTATTCCTGAGCCCACTTTTACAGCGCCCGAAGTTGTAGAAGAAGCCCAGCCTGAAGAGGAAGTTAAACCGAAAGAGCCACGTCTGCCGATTATTTCTCCACTACCTGATTACGTTGGCGATCCTTTTACCGATGAACAAATTGAAAAACTGAAAGCAGGTGATAGCTTGTTTCATTTGAATTACGGGAAAGGTAAAATCAACTTCATTAAGAAGATGGATAAAGACAAATTAGCAAGTATCGTGTTTGACACGGGCACAAAATTATTAGTGCTTGCAGCCACCGATTTTTACAGGAAGATCATTGGTTGATTTTTATTTCAGTTTGTTACTAAAGAATTCGATTGTTCTCTTCCATGCAAGGTCAGCCGCGGCTTTATCATAACGTGGCGTTGTATCGTTATTGAACCCATGATTCACTTCGGGGTAGATGTAAGTATTATATTCTTTGTTATTTTCTTTCAATGCTTTTTCATAAGCAGGCCAACCTTCATTAATGCGGGTGTCCAATCCAGCATAATGCAGCAGGAGCGGAGCTTTGATTTTCGGAACATCTTCGCTCGTAGGCTGACCACCATAAAAAGGAACAGCTGCGTTTAGGTCTGGAATTCGAACGGCCATCATGTTGGTAATCCAACCTCCAAAGCAAAAACCGACTACACCCACTTTGCCGTTGCAGTATTCGTGTTTCTTTAAAAACTCCGCAGCTGCGATAAAATCTTCCAACATTTCATTGCGGTCGCGTTTACTTTGCAACTCTCGGCCTTTGTCATCGTTGCCCGGATAACCCCCCAGTGGAGTAAGTGCATCAGGCGCAAGTGAAACGAAACCGGCCAAGGCAGCTCTTCGCGCCACATCTTCAATGTGTGGATTTAAGCCACGGTTTTCGTGTACCACTACTATGCCGCCCAATTTGTTGTTGCCATCAGCAGGTTTAGACAGCAATGCTTTAATTGTGCCCCCACCTTTCGGAGAAGGGTAATTGATGTAATCGGATTTCAATCGCGGATCGTCTGGCTTAGTTTGAATGGCATCCACATAGTTCGGCATGAGAAAACTCATCAACGCGCTAACGGTAATTCCGCCAACAGCATAGACTGAAAGCTTCTCGATGAAATTGCGTCTGTCAATGCGGTTGTGCGCATAGTCATCATACAGGTCAAACACTTCTTGTTTAATGTCTTCTTTTCGCAGCGAATTCATATGCTACATTTTTGTTTGGTAAATTTCTTTAATTCATCCTCAATATATTCGTTTCCTAGAAGCGGAGTGATTTTTTTCTTCACCTAAGTCCCAAATGAAAAACGCTTCTAATTTCAATTTTAACTTACATCATTTTTTGATCTTCTAAAAGATAATTCACTGATAAACAGTAGTTCAAATATAATCTACGGTTTAGTTCTAATTAATCGTGATACTGCTTCAACGAACAAAATAGTTAACAGTCTGTTTTAATTTAAAATCAAAACTTATGGAGATAAAATTGATAGAAAAGAAAAAATTTAAACATGCTGTGGTAAGTGTTATTAGCGATCAGCAAAGTACTGCTGTTGTAAGTGCTGTTACTACTTACATACCCATTGAACAATTCAAGGAGATTTTTACGTTCATCGGAGATCTCACTAAAAAAGAAAAGATCACAAAATTAATCTTTGACAAGCGGGAATTGAGTGTGTTTCATCAACCTTCAATGGAATGGTATTTTGTAGAATGGAAAGAGAAAATGTATGACTTAGGTCTGAAAACACACCGGAAAATATTGCCAAAAGATGAAGTGTTCAGGCAAAGTGTAAAAATTGGTCGAGATAAAATCAATAAAAATTTCCCAAATGGAAAATACACGCTCATGGATATTAAGTATGCAGAAACATTGGAAGATGCAGTCGCTATCTAACCGTGTTTAGACAAGGCTAGGCAACACTATTTGAAAGGTAGTTTTGCCTGGCTTACTGATCCAACGTATCTCGCCTTTCAAACGATCAACGATTTCTTTAACGATGTATAGCCCGAGGCCAGAACCATGCGACCGCTGTGATCCTCTGAAAAACATATTAAAAATGTGCGGGCCAATATCCGCAGCTATTCCATCGCCATCATCAGTAACTTCAACAATCAGGCTCTCATTTTTTTGATCAAAACAAACCCATACGTTGCCTTCCTCTACCGAGTCGCGAAAAATGATGGCATTTGAGATCAGGCATTTCAATATGTTGTAGAGTAGGTGATCGTCAATGGTGATATATTCTAAATTATTGTACTCATAATTGATTTTGGTCTGCTGAAAATTGGGAAGGTATTTTAGATCCTGCATCACCGAGGCGGAAATGGCTTTGAGATTTACATTTTTGGTTTGGATTTTTTCGAAGGTTGCTTCTGAAAGCATATTTAATGATTTCAAGATGTCATTCATCTGCGATAACTTCTGATCCATAAACTCAAGCAATTGTTTTTGCGGATCAGTGAGGTCTTCGCTCTCTAATAAATGAAATAATCCCTGGAGTGAAGTCAGTGGCGATTTGAGATCGTGCGAGGTTTTGTATAATAACAAATCCAATTCTTTGTTTCTCTTTTGAAGTTGAGCGAGAGTTTCACTCAAGTAATTATTTTTTTGTACAAGTTCTTCGATGGCCGCGGTCAATTCTTCTTTCTGTGCCTGAAGTTCTTCTTGCTTCTCGGCTAATTCTGTTTCTCTGTCCGACATATTTATTTAACTAAATATTTTTTTTGGCAATTTTATGCGAGATGTTATTGGCGAATAGCAATTGTTACAGGTACTTGGTTTAAACAAGAAAAATAATATTCAAGTTCCTGATCCGCTAGTTCTCATCATAGGTTAATAATAATTTCAAATAAACATCTGACCGATTTTCCGAATAGCTGTTAAATGCTATTAATTACTACTTTTTTAACATCCATTTGGCGCAAGTTAAATGCCTATATTTAATGCAAGCACATCGACATGAAAAAAATAGTTACAGCATCCATCTTCATTTTTATTTTTTCCTTGGGGGCCAATGCTCAGGAATTAATAGGTTACGGTTATTATGTGCCACAAAAAAAGAAAGCTAATCTACCTCGTAATTTTCAATGGGTTGAAGGGCAATCTGTGGCGCTGAAGGAAACAGAAGTTACCATTGGTGAGTACCTTGCTTATCTAG
>DPLR01000590.1 GCA_003541895.1 Cytophagales bacterium
CTGGTTAAATCTTTAAATCTGGCACAAGCACGAAATGTTTCATGTCCTACTGCCCACATGGGTATGGTTGTCCTATTTAGCGAGGAAAAGGACGAAGCAGGCGTCAGGCTGCACTGCGAAATAGCAAAAAGGATATTTTCTGATGAATTAAAGAAGAACCGAAAGGACTTTTGGAGTTTATATGGCATCGGATGGTGTTGGTCATACGAAGATAATTATAGACGTGCAATACAATATACGTCACTAGCCCTGAAAGAGAAACCTGACTTTTATGCGGCCACCTACAATTTGGCCTGTTTTTATGCAATTAATGATGAAACGCTGAAAAGTCTGTAGACTCTACAAGGATTGTTATCGCCTATCAGAGAATTATTAGATATATTCAATTTCTGTAACGACCCTGATTTTGTAAGGGTAAGATCTGATGAGAAGTTTGAATTGTTTTATAGCGTCTTATACAGACAGATAGACGACTGGCATCTCCATAACACTCCAAGAGGTTAAAATTTATATTTTTAGCTCAATAGACGGGGTGGAGACAATGTTTCACTAACGATACCGGCTAACTATCACATCAACTCGGACTGCCCACTACGCTGCGCTTCGTGGACAGTCAGTTATGCAACACGTTAGGCACCATATCAAAATGAAAGAGATCATTTTATGCAACCCAAAGTAGCAGTCTTTGGAATTCTCAGATTTCCTCCTGATCGTATGTCGGAGGTACAGGTACATTTGCAAATCCTCGTCGAAGCCACCTATCGGAATGATGGCTGCATTGCATATGATGTCGCAGAAGATCCTTTTGATCCCGGCCTTATCCGTTTTTCCGAACTCTGGCCCGATCACGAAAGTCTATCGCGACATCTCCAAGCGCCACATATCGAGCCTTGGCGGACTGCTGCGCGAAATTGCGGATTGCTTGAGCGAAAGTTTACTGCCTATAACATTACAAGTTCATGGGAAATTTGATATGAGTTTTACGTTAGATAAAGTCGTCCCATGGGGACGTTCCTATGACGAATACCTTCGAATGTTCGCACTCACACAAAAAGTATTCTTGGTGTTTGCCTTGGTCAACAAGCAATCGGAGAAGTTTTTGGCGGAACACTTTAGTGACTTTGTGTTTAAATAAAAATGAAAACAACCAAAATCCATCTTATATTTTGTCTTTTTATTTTTTGCCTTATCTCTTGTAATCAAAAGAAGGAGCAAAAAATAGAATCCACGAATATTTCCCAACTGGAAATCAAGTTGGACTTATTAGATTTACAGGCAAAAAACAAATTAGGAAAAGATACGATTGTGAACATTGCGAATGATCCAGTCTATCATAAAGAAAAGAAATACAAGGCTGTTAGCGCATCACTTTTGATTAAAAACGAAATTGATTTAAGCAAAATCGATCCGAAAAACACCAAAATTGTATTCGAATGTCTTGATGGATACAAACCTGAAATGCCTTTGGATTTGTTTTTAAATGCTAATCCGTTTTTAGCATTCGAAGATGTTGATGCACCAAAAGGCACTAAATGGGAACCCATAATCAAGAATGGAAATGAAACGAATGCAGATCCATTTTATATTGTTTACGAATCGGTTTCTGAAAAAGATATTCGTTATAAATGGCCATATAATTTGGTACGAATTTATCTGGAACCTTTAAATAAATCAAAAATAGATTTGTATCCGTTAAAAAATAAAAAATTGGAAGCAGGTTATATTTTATTCAAAAACCATTGTATATCTTGCCACTCTATAAACGGTATTGGAGGAACGATGGGACCAGAACTAAATTTCCCAAAAAGCGTCACTGAATATTGGAAGGAAAAGGAATTGGTAAATTACATTGTAAATCCGGCATCCTTTAGACACAAAGTAAAAATGCCAACATTAGGAGTTACAAAACAACAATCACAAGAAATTGTTGATTATTTGAAATACATGTCAGAACATAAAAAAGTGGATAGTAATTAGTGAATAGTACCCCGTCGCAGTTTTCAGTTTAAAACAGAAACTTAGCAACTTAAAAAAATTAATATTACTATTTCCGAAACAAAAGACATAAATATTGAGGATGTATTAGTCTTGTACAAAGCTAACAATTGGAGCTCGGCTGCAAAACCAACGTGGTTATTCAATGGTTTACTGAATTCCGAAACGCTGATTACGGCTTGGGAAGACAAGAAATTAATAGGTCTTGGAAACGCAATTTCGGACGGGCATTTAACCGTTTATTATCCACATTTATTGATGCTTCCAGAATATCAGGGAAATGGAATTGGGAAAATGATTTTAGATAAAATGCAGGAGAAATACCTGCACTGATGACAATTTAGGTCGCCAAATTCTCGGCTGCGGCGATGGGCCAGCCTCATTTAATGCGGAGCTTAATCAACGCGGAGGTCATATCATTTCCATTGATCCCATCTATGTTTTTAATGTCGATCAGATCAAAAGCCGCATCGCGGAAACTTACGAAGAAGTAATGAAGAAGTAATGACGCAAACTCGAAAGAACAAAAATGAATTTATTTGGGAAACTATTCCATCGGTAGAAGACCTTGGCCGAATTCGGATGTCGGCAATGGAAACTTTCCTTGAAGATTTTAATGCTGGAAAACAAGAAGGCCGATATATTGCTGGGGAATTGCCATCTTTGCCTTTCGACAGAGGACAATTCGACATAGGCTTATCATCTCATTTCCTATTTCTATATAGCACCCAATTATCGGCAGAATTTCATCTTAAAGCGCTTAAGGAAATGTTGCGTGTAGCCAATGAAGTCCGTGTGTTTCCATTGCTTATGCTCGGCGGTGCTCCGTCGCCACATCTTGCTTTAGTAACAGAACAACTTACAAATGATGGTTTCTACGTTGAAGCTAAACAAGTACCTTATGAGTTTCAGAAGGGCGGCAATGAAATGTTGGTTATTAAAAATGCCTGACATGGCGCTCAACCGGAGCGCGGTTATAATGCGGTTTTGTTTTTCAGCTTTCCGGGCCGCGCCCCTAAGCTCCACATTAGGCGGCAGCCCCCCCCACTGCCATCTGACCAAAAACCCTGGGGTCGAGATAAGATGGAGAAAACATGAATTGGTATCTGGAAGTCTTGAAAAAGTATGCAGTATTCAGCGGGCGAGCGAGAAGAAAGGAATATTGGTATTTCTTCTTGTTCAATATCATCATCAGTATTGTTCTGGCAGTCATCGACGCTGCCACCGGCAGCTTCAGTCCAGAAGCGGGAATGGGCTTACTGGGAGGCATCTATACGCTGGTCGTTTTAATCCCTGGAATAGCCGTATTAGTGCGCCGACTTCATGATACTGAGCGTAGTGGTTGGTGGTTTCTGATCGCGTTGGTTCCGCTTATCGGCGCAATTGTGCTACTGGTGTTCTTGGTTCAAGACAGCAAGCCTGGGCCGAACAAATACGGTGCAAATCCGAAAGAAGCAAGCGACTAACAGAACGCTCCAGCGGACGGGCTACCGCGATTCGCTGAGCATTAACATTAGCCATTCAGGAGGTTCCATGCTCACCGAACACAAAGCGAAGGAATTTGCCGATCACTGGATACAGGCATGGAATAGCCATGATATTGAAGCCATTGTTTCTCACTACGCAGAAGATGTTGAATACTTCAGTCCATTCCTTACAAGGCTAGCCGACAATCCCTACGGAACCCTCCGCGGAAAATGGGCGTTAAAAGAGTATTTGGCAAAAGGGCTGGCTGCGTATCCCGATCTTAATTTTGTACTAAAAAACGTATTCTTCGGGGTGCGGAGCGTTGTTATTCAGTATCATAGCGTTAACAATCTAAACGCATCTGAAGTATTTGAGTTTGATGAAAACGGACTTGTTAGTCGTGTCCAGTGTCATTATGACAAGTGGTAAATGGCACAAACCCTCATCGCAGGGTGCAGTTCATGGCGTGTGCGAGAGATTGAACTCGGTTGCACCGATTTTATTAATATCACTCGAACAGAAAAGACCAAAGCAATAAAGGAACCTTGATGAAAACAGAATGTCCAGATTTTATCTATGCAGCCGACGCGCCTTTGCGTGCAAAGCCCTCCGTTTATCCACCTATGTTGGCTGATCGAGTAAAGGGACGCGAGAAACGTCTACTAGGGGATGTTTTCGGATTGACCAATTTTGGGGTCAACCTGACCCGCCTACCTCCAGGCGCAGCGTCGTCTTTGCGCCACGCGCACGCTAAACAGGATGAAATCGTATACATCTTGGAGGGACGCCCAACCCTGCACACCAACAATGGCAAGACCCAGTTGTCGCCTGGTATGTGCGCAGGATTCAAGGCTGGGACTGGTAATGCCCACTCCCTCATCAACGAAACAACGGATGATGTTCTCTATTTGGAAATTGGCGATAGAACAGGCGGCGATGAGGTCAGTTATCCCGATGACGATTTATGCGCGAAATTCGTAAATGGAGCATGGGCATTTTTCCGCAAAGACGGAACACCTTATTGATCTTGTATATATGAAACGTATGATATGGCTAACAAAACGCTCAAGCGGTCGGCTTAGCTTTACGGTAGGTAGGTTTCACACGTTGACTAAGACAAATAGGCTAATACAGAATGTTTGAAATAGATCATCTTATAATTTAGGTCGACGACCCTTTGAACGTTGCCAGGTGGCCGTCCGGGAATAGCAAAATCAGTGATTTTTAAATATTTATATTCATATAAATTATCCTGTTGAAAATTCTATTTTTTCAATAATTGAGTGCTCGGACAGCGTCCTGGCGTGTTTCCCTTGTCCGGCAGGATTAAACAGGAGTGTTCATGAGCAAGATGTGGCACAAGAACCG
>DPLR01000212.1 GCA_003541895.1 Cytophagales bacterium
TGGTTTCGTATTAACGATTCCCTTTCGTCCCAGTTTCCCTTCACAAGAATTGGCAGGATGTTTCTCCTCTCTAATTCCTCTTTAAAAATTTTCATCATTTCAACGCGCTCGTTACTCAAATCGCGAAGGCCGTCTTGCACCCAGGGCACATCAATGTCGAAAAGAAAATAGTGATCATAGTGGATTTCCTTTTCGAGTCCAAAAAGAATTTCTGGCACAACGCCCAAATATTTTTTTGAATAAATCTGTGTGGTAATCAAGTCCGTATCACAGAAAAGAATTTTATTGGCAGTCTTTGTTTTTTCTTTTACTCGATCCGTTTGTGCTTGTCCTATCTTAATAATATCGTCAATAGAAAAATAATTGGATGTTATAAGCTCGCGGGCAACTTCTGGAACATACTCCGTTTTGTAGAGCTCGGCCATCCGCTTGGCCATTGAAGATTTGCCTGTGCTCTCGGGGCCGTAAAAGCAAATGAGTTTTATTTCAGGGTTCATTCGTTTGGTATGATCGATTTTCTTTGATCCAATTCCACAACCCAAAGGCCGCGATAAAACAAAACGCTACGTATTCAACACCTACTAGTTTTATCTCTTTCATAAAATAGAGCGAGCAAGCTACGGCATCTACTAAAATCCACACCGCCCAACACTCTACTTTTTTTTGAACCATCAGATACGTGGCTACAATGCTCATCACGGTTACGAATGAATCGGCAAACGGAAATGCGCTTGGTTTACCAAAGAGCGAAGGAAAAATTTCGTGAAGATTTTTGGCAAGCAACCCGAAAACAAAAGTTCCTACAATACCAATGACTAAAAAAACCACAAGCCACTTACGCGACATATAGCTCACTTTCAATTCATGCTTTCTATCCTCTTCTACTTTTGCCGGGTGAGTCCACCGCCACCAGCCCATCAGATTGGTGATGAAGAAAAAAACTTGCAAAAACATATCGGGATACAATTGCACTTGATAAAACAGAAAAAAGAAAAGCGTTACGTTGATCAATCCAATTGGCCAGCTCCAGATGTTTCCTTTGGCAGAGAGCCAAACTGCTACTGCACCAGCCACGGTTCCGAAAAACTCGAGGTAGCTCATTGGGTAGCCAAGAGTTGTAAAAAATATTTTGTTGATGTCAAAAAAATCCATCAGTCAATAAACATGAATTCGTGTAATTTTAGTTAAAAATGAGTCTATGAACAACGAAGGGTTTCAGATAAAGAGCTATCCAGAAAAAATTTTTGGAATCATTCCCATGCCCAAATGGCTTTCAATCCTTTTGTTTTGGGAAATTATTTTTCTCGCTGATTATCTCATTGGGCATCTGTTGCCCAACGGATTAAATCATTCAATAGTTTTTGCTTTACTTACCTTGTCATTTGCTTCCATCTGCATTGGAACGATTTATTGCGCCAACATCCTTCAGAATTTGTATCCGCATTTGTCTTTGTTCATTGATGAACCAAAGGAAAAGTTAAATGAATATTATTTGAAAGAATTGAAAAGATGTTACGAGGGATTTTTACCTCTGATCTTCGGAGTTATGTGCGCAGGAGTAGCGATGTTTAGCTTTCGATCATTTATCATTGAATTAAGTCCAGCGGATACGTTGGTGATCAGTTTTAGGTCAGCTTATGTTTTTGTTGGTTTCTTTTTCCTCGGAGTTTCTTTGTGGGCATTAGTTTATGCGATAAAAATTCCAAACAGTTTTACGCGATTTAAAATCAGAGTGAGTACACATCAATTTGCTGGCAACGGATTGCAGGCGTTAGGCTCGGCCTATTTGAAAATGTCTTTGGCCATATCAATCACTTTTTTATTGATAGTCATTACAACATTGGTTTCACCTTACAGCGTTGACAAAATAGTTTTGATATGGCTTGCCATCGGTGCGCTGATGATCTTCGGTTTTTTTCTTTTACCACAGATAGGTATTCATTCCATCATGTCGAATGAAAAGTCGCAACGCATCCGAGCTTTCTCACATCACCTCGAAGAAGCAATGGATAATTCACTGAAAGATCCATCCTCCGAAAACATGCAGCGACTCAAAGAATTATTTGAACTGCAACAACACTTGAGCAATATGAATGAATGGCCTTTTGACGTAGGTTCATTGTGGCAGTTGATTACCGCTTTGCTAATCCCAATAGCACTCGCGATTTTGGAGATTGTTTTTTAGTGATTACAACTTTACACAAACATTTTTTGCCTCTGTAAAAAAACGCATCGCTTCCCATCCACCTTCACGGCCAACGCCACTCTGTTTCATTCCGCCAAAGGGTGTGCGCAAGTCGCGGTGAAGCCAGCAATTGATCCAGATGATTCCGCTTTTAACTTGGTGCGCAACACGATGCGCTTTTTTTAAATTTTCTGTCCAAATGGTGGCTGCCAATCCGTAAGGTGTGCTATTGGCAAAAGCGATTGCTTGTTCTTCCGCATCGAACGGCATGATTGTAACTACCGGGCCAAAAATTTCTTCCTGGTTAGTTCTGCATTTTTCATCGAGACCAACAATCACTGTCGGTTCCATAAAATAACCGTTGGCACATCGACCGTCTACTTTCAATTGATTTCCTCCCGTCAAAATTTTTCCGCCTTCTTCTTTTGCCAAGGCAACGTAGCCCAAAACTTTTTTCAGGTGAGCGTCAGAAACCAACGCACCGAGCTGAGTGGATTCATTTTGCGGATCGCCCACTACAAGCTGTTTCGTTCGCTTTACAAATTCTTCAACAAACTTGTCGTACAAACTTCGCTCAACAAAAATGCGAGAGCCACACAAACAGATTTCCCCTTGATTGGTGAAAGATGAAAGCAAAGAAGTTTTAATCGTTTGTTCAAAATCACAATCTGCAAAAACGATGTTCGGGTTTTTGCCTCCGAGTTCAAGCGAAAGTTTCTTGAACATCGGAGCAGCGGTGGCTGCAATTTTTTTTCCAGTAATAGTTCCTCCAGTAAATGAAATTGCTGTAATCTCTGGATGTTCAATAATCGCTTGACCAGCCTTTCCTCCTAAGCCATGAACGATATTCAAAACTCCCGCGGGCAATCCGGCTTCGATGCAAAGTTTTGAAAACAAATAAGCTGTCATCGGTGTGAGTTCTGAAGGTTTGCCTATTACTGTGCAGCCGGAAGCGAGCGCGGGAGCAATTTTCCAGGTGAACAGATACAACGGTAAATTCCACGGTGAAATACAACCAACAACTCCTATTGGAAAACGCGTGGTGTAATTCACTGAATCACCATCATTGACGTGCGCTTCACTCGCAAAATGTTGTGAAGCTGTTGCATAAAATTTCATGTTCGCTGATGCGCGGTAAATGTCAACTGCTTTGGCAAGCTTTACGGTCTTTCCATTATCGATGCTTTCGGCCAATGCAAGTTT
>DPLR01000069.1 GCA_003541895.1 Cytophagales bacterium
TCTTTTGCGCCATGATACGACCTTTTCAAAAGATATGAGGAATCCACCAACAAAGTCCTTATTTTCATTCCTCCGGTTTTTCTTCAACCTCAACCCTTTGAATTACTTCATCCTCAAACGAAATCTTGCCGTTGGCATCAATGTTCTTCGTCGATAATGTGAGGTCTTCAGCATTGATACTGTCGTCCTCAAATAAATTACGGAAATAAAGTATGTTTTTCTTTTTGAAAGCCTCAATATCGTCCGGATATACGAAACCGAGCGGTGTGGATATTATCGTGCCCTGCATTGAAATACCACCCAATGGTCCGTCAATATGATTCTTGGCAACACTGATCTTGGTCTCAACACCGTAACTCACTGTGCGCTTTTTACTGTCGGCAGTCGCCGCTTTCGTCCCGTGTGTTATGATTCCACCCATGTGGAAAATCAATCTTGCACCGAGATTCCACGTTTCACCACCTTTATGCTTCACAACACCTTTGTTCATGTTGTCGATCCAAATTTTCTGTGTTGCGACAACCGTATTGGTGTGTGGCTTATTGATCTTCCTGCTACTTGGAATGGTGTTGTTCAACAGGTACATGAATGCTTTCTCATACGCCCCGGCGTTCCACATGTTATTCTGTGTTTCATCCTTCTCGGAAGCGTTAATGGTTTTAATACAATTCAGCGTTCCAATTGAATCAATTCCGAAAAATATGTCAATAGGTAACTCACCTGCTGCTTGCTGGTCTAAGAAGTAATACATTGCTTTTGCCAAATCTTCAATACTGGCTTCATTTCTATTCTTGTCTTGTTTCTTACCGAAATTTTCAAGAAGGAATTTATTATTAACCAAAATATATGGTTTATTCCAATCAAAACCCATTAAAGTTAATCTTTGATTTCCGATGTCAATATTATTTTCAGTATCAATAATAATTGGTAAGTCGCCCATTCTCTGTGCATTAACAATTGCACGCATTACTGCTGTTGATTTACCAGTATTTGAGTAGCCACGAAATAATGTAACATATCCTTTAGGCACACCGGGCATGCCTGTTGCTTGCTTCAAACCAACATCAATTGGAATCCACGTAAGTGGTTTTGACGGAATGTCTTGAGTACCACTTTTTTTCTTAAAATTATCAAGATTAAATGTTTTCTTTGGTGTTGGTTTACGTACCTTATCATTTGAAGGCACTTCTTCTACTATTTTTGCCATGTTAAATGTAAAATTTAAAATAGGTCAAAAAGGGGGGAAACTTTCATTTCCCCTTTTGACTTAGTTATTTTTAGAAAGGTAAGTCGTCATAATCTGAACCAGAACCTGACGATTGGTTTTCAGCACCCTGTCCTTCATCAACAGTGTCAGCTACTTCCGCAGTTTCGGCAAGGGTTTCTCTACCCAAATCCGAAGCATTGTCGGTATAAGTTCCAACCTTTGATTCTGTTATGTTGCTGATTGTTACACGTGGATATTCTTCATCCACATCACTTGCCATTTCAATATCTTCCTCATTATCAGCATCAAGATTTGCCTTACGAGTGTTTGCAAGTTCTTCCAAGTCGGGACGACCGGGGAACACCCAATGCTTGTTATTTGCATCAGTATCATCCCAATAAGGACTTGTACCTGATACAACCATCTGAAGAAATTCGAGTGGTGTAATGTTCGGAGCTTTCTTTGGTGTGAATACGTCTCTCCAAGTGATGTCATCATCAAGCCATGCTCTTGCAACCAATGGGTCATTACTTAATAATGACTTGCCTTTTGCGGTTATTGCAGAAATTGCTTTGTAAACATGACCATTGAATTCGCTGTCGGTCATAATGATGTTCAAATCAGTACCAGTTAAGGCATCGCTGAAATCAGCCTGTTGGTTTGACATGTAGTCTTCCAAAATAGGAAGTAATTTGTCAAGAGTACCCTGATTTTTGTAATTGTGTTTAAATCTCCAGAATTTAACACCATCTTTTTCAGCACCTTTGTCAATACCACGAACGATGTAGAATTTCTTGGCTTCCCATTTAATGGCTTCCTTGTAGATTTCATCGTTTTTGGCTTTAATGACCTTCTGTGCATCATTCATGTTTTCCTTCTTAATGCCTTTTAATGAAGGGTCTTGTTTTGCAATCAGCTTTTTGTGCTGTGCGCAAAGAGGACATGGTGCAGGTACAAGAACAGGATTACCTGTACTTGGGTCAATTAATGGTTTGCCATCACTACCTAATTTTGGGACTTTTGGGTCATTGTGCATTGGACAGTAAATTACTGTGCCATGCTTTTTCTTTCCACCAGCAGCGTTAGTGGTAACAACATGGAAGAATGCTTCTTCAATGTGTTTACGACCAGTTTTAGGGGGAAGGATTCTGAAAGTTTCTTTAGCTTTTCTGGGTACGAAGTACTTTGCTAAGAGGTCTTCACGTGAACGTTTCTTTGTTCCTTGTGTTTGTTGTTTCTGATAATCAGAGAACATTTTTTTTAGATTTGACAAATCGCCACCTTGGGCATTTGTCGTTGCATTTGAATTTTCCATTTCAATTTAAATTTACAGTAAAGTTATTTTTCAATTATAAAATTGTGCTACAAATATAGCCTTCATTCTACATAAATACAAGACTTTTTAAAAATAATTCGTCTTTTTTCAGTTAAACACTAATTAAATTATCGGAAACAATTGTGAATGAAATTGTATGTTTATTTTCATAATAATTTCCATTCTTCAATCTAATTTGTAAGTAATAATCCTGTGGTATTAACCATGATGTATCAAGATTAAACTCATAACCCGTATTTGTACGGTTAACTGAAGTAAATGGTATAACATCAATTTCATATTTCTTGCCAACTGTTGTAAATAATCTATATTCAATATCCAAAGGTAAGAAATTATTTTGAT
>DPLR01000350.1 GCA_003541895.1 Cytophagales bacterium
AAGACTTGCTCGTAGTGGCTGGGTCATTACCGAAGTTAAGCGAAGTAAGACAAGAGCTAAGTTCTAAATTCAACATAAAAGTAGAATGCCTCTCGATCGATCTTTCGAGTGAAGAAAGTGCAACTGAAGTTTTGAATTGGATCAAAAAAAATAACCTTGAGGTTGACATATTGGTGAACAACGCAGGATACGGCATCTGGAATTCAATCGAGCAAACTCCCTGGGCTGAATTAAATAACATGCTCCATTTAAACGTGATTACGCTGACTGGATTGTGTAACTTAATGATTCCTGAATTAAGAAAACATCCTCAATCTTTTATATTGAATGTTGCCAGCACAGCAGCTTATCAGGCAGTTCCAACACTTTCAACTTACGCGGCAACGAAAGCCTTTGTTGTTTTATTTAGCCGAGGATTGAGAAGGGAGCTGCGAAACAGTAACATCTCCGTTACTTGTGTAAGTCCGGGAGCTACCTCTACCAATTTTGTTGATCGTGCTGGAATGAGCGATGCAATGAAAAAGAGAGCTGAAAAATTCAGCATGTCTGCTATTGACGTAGCGAAGAGCGCAGTGAAAGGAATGTATCAGAAAAAAGCGGAAGTCCTCCCAGGTTTTGCCAACTGGCTTTCCGTTCAGTTGACTTATCTCCTTCCGAAATTTATTCCCGAAAGCATTGCCGAAGGGCTTTACAAAACGAAAGCTTAAAAAGCTTCGGTGATATAAAAATACACCCCGTTAGATCGCTGGCCGAAACCTACATCAAGGCGCAGGTTCAATTTTTCTTTTTGATCTATAGCATAGCGCAGACCAGTGCCAACTGATGGTTTTAGATTATTCAGGTCAAACAAGTCAGATGTTTTATTGGCAACACGCCCTGCGGCTGCAAATAGAACCATGCCAAATTTTCCAATCAAATGGAACCGATGCTCTGCTTGCATCGCAATTAAATTTGTATCCGTGAAGCGGCCTTCGTAGTAGCCACGCATAATGGTATTGCTCCCGATGTTTGCCATGCTACGCAAAGGAACCGTTCCCGTATTTGTATTCATTACCAATTGAAAAGCCAAAACTTGATTCTCTGTAAATGAAATATACTTTCGAAGGTCAACCAATTGAGAAGTATAGTTATAATGACTTCCGTATGCTTTTGAAAAACCGTTAATGTAGTACGAGAAATAAAATCCACGCGTAGGGCTAAATGCGTTGTCTCTTCCATCCCAGAGCGAAACAAAGCCAAGCCCAGAAACCAAACTGCCCGTTCGGCCCGTCACGTTCTGCTGATCAAAAAGTCCGCCCTTTGTGTATTCAAATGAAAATACATTCTGCAATTCGAAAGCCATACCCAGAAAAAGCTTTTTGTATGTTCTTCGCAAGAGTTGAGGAAAAATATAAAACTGTTTAACCGTATATTTCTCAAAATCATTGGGGGAATTATTTCCTAAACCCCAAAACCGATCGGGGAAATGACTGGCTGATGCCTTTGTCTTCAATAAATAATTTTCATTATGAAAAAAGATGACGCTCTCCATTCCTAAAACTGCTTGCTGCCGCAAGGTGTAAAGGCCTAACGCCTGAATGTAGGATGTGCGCGTGGAGGAGTCATGGCCAAGTTTAAAATAGTAATTGCCTGCTCCACCAAAAGCAAGTGTTGTTTCTGGGGAATAGATCAGGGCAGGGAAAGCAAAGATTTTACGTTTCTTCCCTCGATGGGTGATAGAATCCTTTTCAAGATTAATCTGCGCCAAAGAAGGTAAGCTAAAAAATAATGTCAGAGCAGAAATGAGAAACAGTAAAAAGAAGTTCTTAAGTAACACGACAGAGATTTCGCCTGTAAGATTGCTATTTAGTTTTTAACACAAAAACAACCTGGCCCTTTGATCTAGGAGGCACTTTACCATTAGAGGTACGTATCAAAGAATTTTTTTGAATCTCTGCTTTCAATAGTTGTTCTGCCCGCAAGCTGAGCCCACGATCTAGTGTGGTGATCTTAACGATATCACCATTTTCATCACACTCAATTTCAAAAGTTATTCGGCCATCTTCATTGTCTGGCAAATTGGGCGTGCTAGGTTTTGAAGCCCACTCCCAACCTGTCATTGATAGACCAAATCCATCGCCACCACCTCCGCCACCGGGCTTGCCGTATAACGCTTTCGCATCTAATTTTCCTTGAGGGTTTCCTTTATCTCCAATTTTTCCTTGATCGTCTCCCTGACTTTGATTGGTCACTCCTTTTTTTGTTCCTCCCGCAGAATAAACCGCTTCTTTTTTAACAATTGGCTTATCCTCTACAACCACTTTCTCTTTATTATTCTCAATTTTTTGCTTTTGCTTCTCATCAACTTTCTTCGCCTTTACTTCAACTTCACTTGTCTCGTCTGAAATTAGTTTATCCTCTTTTTCCACTTGAACATTCTCTTTCTGAACAACTTCTTTAGTTGGTTCACTATTTTTTATCTCTTCTGATTTTGTTGTGGTTGATTTTTCATCTTCGTTCGAATCACCTACTGGCGCATTGGGTTGAATTTCTCCACCGCCCTCTGAATCCAAACCGAAATTTAGCTCGACACCATATTCCGGAGCTGGTGGGTACGGTGCTCGCCATGAAATCAAAAAGAAAAACGAAAGGAACAAACTGGCATGCAATCCAGCCGAAACAAGAAATGCTATCCGTTTATTTTTTTTATCCTGCGCCCCTTCCATCCAAAAACGATAAGCTTAGTATTTCATCACCCATAGCGCATCGCCATAGGTAGCTTTAGAAGCATCGGCACTTGATTGGGCACTTTCGAACGAATCAAAACTACCAATGCAAAGGCGATAATATTTCCATTTACCAAACGGTGGAATAATTTTTGTTGAAGTACCTGTCGCACTCAATTTTTTGGCTTTGTCCATCGCTAAGTCACCATCAACAGAACTTGAAACAACAATATAAAATTTACCTGTACGTTCGTTTAGCGTTTCAATAGTGCCTTCGGCTGGCGTAGCTGGTTTTGCTTCGGCCTCTTTTCTGAGGCGTTCTTCCTCAGCAAGCTTTGCTTGCTGCTCTTCAGCTGCTTTCTTTTCTTCCTCCTTTTGTTTGGCCGCTAGTTCTTGCTGTGCTTTCTTAGGTAGCCACACAAACTTATAGGCGAGAAATCCGCCAACCAGAATGACCAACCCAACTACAATTGCAATAACAAGACCTGAGCTTGAGCTTTCTTCCTCCTCTTCTTCCTCGTAATACGTGGAAGTTGATGATGAAGATGAAGTGGATGAATGTGTCTCTGAAGGTTGCTCCTCGTCCGTTTGTGCAGACTCTTCCTCTATGGGTGGAGTACTCGAAGTCTCTTTCTCCTCCAAAGGTTTATATTCAATATCAGGTAAGCCAAAGTTATCTTCGTCTTGATCTGCCATAACATTAAGTTTATTAGATGTTAATACAAAAGTAAGTGAAAATCCATGAATTAGCCATGAATTTTTTTAACCTAAACCATTAGTAGTCAGTTTTATCATCCTACTTCTCTAAATCAATTCATTAAAAATTCCAGCTAGCTCCTAACAAAACCTGAAACCCCCGAACTGGATAATTGTAATACAATTGGTAATTGCTCGACAACACGTTGTTGCAATTAATAAAAACTGTTGCCTGCTTCGAAACAAAATAGTTAGCTCTCAAATTAAGATCGGCCGCTGGACTAAGTGTCACTAATTTTGCTGCAGTCTTTTCAATGTCAAGTGCCTTGATGCCACCCTGGGTAATGAAATCCACTTCGAATAAGAATTTTTCAACAATATTATAACTTGAACTAACCGTGAATCTGTAGGAAGGACGCATCAAAGCCCCACTTGCAAAATTGGCTACAATCCCTTTTTCAGTAACCACTTGGTTGGCGATGGCCGATGAGTAAAGCCACGAATCAGCCCGAAGATTTAATTTGAATTTGCTTTTAACAAAACCCAATTCACCAAAAAGATTTGTACGCTGTGTACTACCGTTATCATACACCACATTAAACTTGGCTTGATTTAAATTTCCTGTGTCGGCCTGATAGAAATAAAGGTTCTTTAGGGAAGCTATAGAAGCACCTAAACCAAATGAAAACCCTCCCTCTATCTTTCCTTGAAGTCCGCCAAAAAATTCGAGCGCACGATTTGTGTTGTAAATATTGATGTTCGAGTTGACCCAATTATTTTCTCGCGAAAGCGAATGCAATGAAACTTTATCTACATCTCCCGTCAAGCCAGCATAAACACTGACAGAAGAAGAAAAATTATAATCGCCTCTCAAGTTCGGATAGACATGAAGACCTTTTTGCTTTCCGATGGTGTCATTCTCATAGGCAACGTTCGCTCCTATTTTCAAAGTGAGTTCATCCAACGGTGAAAATTGATAAGCTGGTTTTACACGAACAATATGGCGAGGATTCAAACTAACTTTTGAATCTTTTCTCGCCATGAATTGATAATCGAAATTGAAAATCACGCGGCTGTCTTTTCCTGTTTTGTACTCCAACGGCAGACCCAAATAAAATTCGCTTTCTGTTGCTGAGTAGTGATCTGTTAAATTACTGTATCCCGACTTCAAAGTGTATTTAAAATCAGAAGCCTTTGTGTTTTCAATTTCCGCACCGAAGCTTATAACATCATACGATTGACGAATGGAACTTGAGGATGGATTGCTGCCTGGCTTGTATCCATAGAAGTGTGATACCGTATTGTCGTAATCAACAAATCCTCCAATGGCAACGCCATTGCCGATGGCCTTACCGAACAAACGGAATTCTGTATTTCCGCTGGCAGAATTTCCATTATCAACTGGTCCTTTGGCAAAACTGCGGTGATAAAATTTCGCACCGTAGTAATAATTCTTGTTTCGTTTGTTGGTGATGTAAGCCTCAGCGTAAGGCGATGGGAATCCATAGTTTGCTAATCCTGCACTCACGTAGTTGCCATAAATTTTAGAAATTGGTTCCGTTTTCAACTTCAATGGACGGATAGCCGGATTAAAGTCGGGCGCATTGAAAGAAATGGTTGAGAACTGATACGTGATTTGCGGCTTGATTGGTTCGGCAGGGCGTGGTGGAACTTTTTCAAAATTCCGATTGGCTTGTGGCACTGAAACTTCCCTGTTCTTGATGATTTCAATTTCTACTTTCTCAATCTCACCCGGTTCTTGCGCAAAAGCTTTTGAGCCCATCAACAAAAATAGAATTACTAGCGAATGAATTGGCCCACTCCATTTTAAAACCGAATCTAGTTTGAATCTATTTTTAATTCTTGTCATTGCTCAGCGTATCTATTTTTTCTGGTGCTTGCTTTTTCAATTCTTCATCACGAATCTTATTCAACTTCAACGTGGCCTGCTTTTTAATTTCATCCAAGGGAAAATTATCGATCAACGATTGCAATGTTGCCTTCGCTTGATAGGAATCGTTCATTGCCAAACAATCATCAGCCAACAATAAATAAGATTTACCTACCCAATCGGTGTACGAAGCAAAATCGGTATTCAGACTGATCAATGTTTGATAGCATTGCTTGTACTCTTTGGTGAGATATAATATTTCTGCTAAGTGATATTTGGCTTCTGCTCCGTACTCGTCTTGAGCTGAGTTGATCGTAGCAAGAAATTCATCCTTAGCCAATTCGTAATCGTTTTTACCCATGGCTGCTTTGCCAAGGAAAAGCGATGCTTTATTTTGTGCACCCGCATTCACACTTCCTTTTTCCAAAATGATGTGCGCATATTTTTCAGTCGAGTCGTATTGATTTAAATAGAAATAAGATTCCATCAATCCGCTCCAAGCATTGAATTGATCTCTTTTATTGGTGGCTTCTCTTGCTAGCAACTGAAAGAAAGGAATTGCTTTGGTGTAATTCGTTTGTTTAAACTCCAGCTCTGCTATTCGCGAGGTAACTTTAACCGCAAAGCTAAATGTCTTATCTCCACTCAATTCATAATAGATTGGAAGTGCTTTCGGGTTCTTTAACCGATAATAGGATTCTGCCTCGTAATATTTTGCTTCCGCGTTTCGTGGACTTTCTTTGTAGCTATTGATATAAGCATCCAGATTCTTGATAGCATTTTCATACTTCTGATCGAAGTACAAATTTTTAGCAGCTTCAAACTCAACCGCTTCAATTCCTTTTGCATCAGGAATATTTTTCTTGGCCAAAGCAAGGTATTTATCAAACTCATCCGATCGGCCAGCCAGGTTCAATGCTTCTTGCAGAGGCAACAGCACTTCGTTGGCCACGGGGTTGCTCGCGTAATCTTCTAATACAGTAATGTAATCTTGCGCTGTCTTGTTGTAGTCTTTCAAATTAAAATACGATGCTGCTCTTCGTACATAAGCCGTGGGCGTAAATGGAGATGAGGGATTTGAATTGATCAATTCAGTATAACTATTCTTGGCATTTTCATAATTGCCTTGCTCAAACTCCAGTTGCCCCAACTGAAATCGAGCTTGATCTAAAAAACGCGAGCCTGAATAATTTCTGAGCACCAAACTAAATTCTGTTTTTGCTTCGGCATATTTTCGTTGGATGCCCAAAATATTTCCCGCTTGAAAATGAGCGTAGTCATTATCAGGTGAATTAGTATTGAAGGCCTTTTTGTAATAGAGTAATGCATCACCATACGATTTGTCCATGTAGTAACAATCAGCCAGGCGCAACGTACCATCGCTCAAGTTAGGTTGTGAACTTGGTGATTTCAAAACGAATTCCTTAAAGCTGAAAAGCGCTTTATCGTATTGCCGCAGATTGAAGTACGTATACCCCAATCCATACCTCGATTTCAATACTAAAGTTGAATTGTCATCACCTTTATTGATAACTGCCAAATATTTTTTTGCGGCTTCGTCATATTTTCTTGCAATGGAAAAAGCTTCACCACTCCAAAAGTTGGCTTCCAGTTCATAATCAGAATCGATTGGATGCTGAAGCGATTTATCAAAAAACGCAATCGCCTGATCGTAATTCTCTTGATTGAACGATTCCATTCCCTTTAGCAGCGTGGCTTTTTGATAGGCCCGCTCAACGCTTTTGCTCCAGTTTGGCAACGCCTCAATGTATTCAATCGCTTTATTAAAATTATTGGCATTCACGTACGCTTGCGAGAGAAGTTCTTTAATCTCTATCGTGTGATTGCCAGAAGGGAAATTTTTGAGGATACCTTCAAATTCTTTGATCGCTTGATCAGGCCTTCCGATGTCGTAGGAAATTTTTGCGAACTGAAACGATGATTCTTCCACTAATTTTTGATCGGGCTTAAACTTGCGTGCCATGTCAAATGCGGTGAGTGCCATTGCCTTTTGGCCCCCCCTCAAATAAAGTTGACCTAAGTAGTAAGAAGAATAATAGCCAACCGAGTCAACCACACCTTCAAATGAGTTCTTTAAATAAGTGAGCGCTTTTGAATCTTGGTTCAACACAAAAGCGGAATACCCGGCACGTAGCAAAACACTTTTATTAGCAGTCGATTCTTTGCCCGTTAAATATTTATCATAACCTGCCAATGCATTTTTGTAATCTGCTTTTTTGTAATACGCCTCCGCAACCAACAGTGCAATCTCTTCTGCGTTGCTCACTTCTTTTCGCGAACTAACTGTCTGCGCATAGCCGATCAATCCGTTATAATCTTTTTGCTTGTAATACACATTCGCCATCATGTATGGCACAATGGCTGAATACGCTTCTGACTGCTCGGCCCTTTTTAAATCGATCAACGCATTGGTGTAATCACCTTGACTGAATTCGGCATAGCCTGCGTAATAACTCGAGGCCGGTCCGTATTGTCCACCTTGTGTTTTTACATAGTTGAATTGATCGAGTGCATCTTTCAATATTTTCTGGCTAAACAAACTGTAGCCCCACCGAAAATGTGCGGTGTTCTGTTCCGAAGTTGAAAGCACACCGAAATCAGCTTTGGCAAAATAGGTCGTTGCCTTCTTGTAATTTTTTTCGTTATAAAAAAAAGTAGCCAACTCTACATAAGCGGCAGACGATTTCGGATTTGATGGGTAGTTGTCAATAAAATCTTGTACTTGTTTTTCGGCATCGGCATGATAAAGATTCAATGAGCAGATGGCGCGATAGTATTCGGCATCTTGTTTCTCTGAGCCATTGGGTGCAACCGAAATGTACTGATTGAAATTTTCACGCGCGGCAGCATATTGGTTCTGCGACATCAGTTCTACTCCCGTTTTGAACAGACGAGCTGATTTTTGTTGCAGCAACCCATCTTGACCAAAAGAATAAAATGACAATAAACAAAACAAGCATGCAACTGCTGCAACTTTGATTTTGTAAATAATGAATGAATAAATCCACGAGGATTTGATTTCAGCGAAAGGAAACCTCATCAGGGGTTTTCTCCTAAAACTTGCTTTTGGCGATTTTATTGTAGCTACTAGTTTAAAAAATAAATCCATGCAAAAAATTTGGCTCAGCACAGCATGGACTCAAAGCTACTAAGAGTAGCTCAATTAACAAACAAAAAGTTCTGTTGCTCAAACGCTGGACTCTTAACTGAATGAGTCTTTTGTAAAATTAGGTACTCGAAATCGATCGTATAACTTTATTCTCCCATCTTAAATATCCTAGTGTAGTCACCAAATTCCGTTCCTCTTAAATTCTGCTCGATGACATTTTTGGCAATCGTGAAATCAGCAACAACACATCCGACTTCCATTGTTCCACTTCCGATACTTCCACCATCAGTATGTCCAAGTCCTGTCCATCCTAATAACTCGTCCATCCTATCCTCGAGTCTGTGCCTTTTTTCAAGATCTTCTTCCGTCCCAAATCCGTCTACCTTGTATTCTATTTCTAAGAATGAGGCTTTGTCTTCATCTAATTCCGCGAAACCTTCATTTAATTTCTCATCAATTTCACGTTGAACAATTTTTTTTACATTGGAAAACACCCCATCGCTAATTTCTTTTGCTTGCCCCCTATCTCCAGCTACTCCCCAATGAACAATCGCACTCTTTTCGTTAGTCTCCCACGTTTCCCAATAGTGTAGTTGGTTGTTTAAAGTCTTATAAAGTTTAACCATTTGTTATTAAAGTTTACGCTTGATTCATGTGCTACAAGATAATGGTTCACCACTCAAAAAAAACTAAAGTAAAATCTAGTTCAATTTGTGAAAAGCATCTCTCAAACCATCAACCCAAAAATCAATTCTTTCATGATCTGCCCTTCAGATTCGCTTCCAGAGTTTACGCCTTTCAATTTGAGATCGGCTTGGCGCAGCAGTGAAATATTTTGAAGCGTTTTATCATGAGAATATCGCTGCAAGGCGTTGACATAATCTTTTGCAACGTACGGATTGATTTTCAATGCAGCGGTAAGTCCGCTGGAAGAGCGATCGCCCACACTGTGTGCTGCCAAAAGTTTGCTGAAGAACGAATACAAAAAAGCGACCAATGGTATAGCCGGATTTTTCTTAGGGTTCGCCTCAAAGTAATTTGAAATCTTGGCAGCCAGTAACCAGTCTTTGTTGATCAGTGCGCGCTGCAATTCAAAAATATTATACTCGCGGCTGATGCCCACTTTGGCCATCACTTCGTTGGCATCGATTGGGTCTTTAGAGTTGTGATCGATCAACACTTTGTTGATTTCGTTGGCCAACCGATTCAAATCATTACCCACATATTCTGCGAGTAGCTGAGCAGCCTTATCTTCAATTGACAAATTCTTTTCAGCAACGTACCCATGAACAAATTCGACCAACTGATTGTCGTAAGGTTTCTTGAAAGTGGCTGACACCGCCAATTGCTCTGCTTTTTTTCCGAGCTCTCTGCGCTTGTCAAGTGTTTTATGTTTATGGCACAGCACGAGCACCGTTGTGGGTGAAGGCCGATTCAAATAATCGAGCAAAAGCTTAGATCCGTTTTCCTTGTTGAGATCGGTAATGTCCTGGGCTTCGCGCACAATCACCACTTGCCGTTCGGCCATCATCGGGAACCTCCGCGCGTGTGTGAGTATCGTGGCCATCGTTGCATCTTTGCCATAGACAATAACCTGATTAAATCCTTTCTCGGCACCGCTCAATGCATTGGCTTCAATGTAATCCGAAATCAAATCGATGTAATAGGTTTCTTCACCTTGCAGCAGATAAACCGGATCAAACTTTTTAGCTTTGAGCTTATCGAGAATTTTTTTGGCCGCGCTATCCATTCCTGATCCGTTTTTTATTCGCCAAAGTAAATGCAGATACGGCTCCCGTCAAAGCACCAAACAAGTGTGCCTCCCACGAAACACGCGGGTCTGTAGGGAATACTCCGTACAAAAAGGCACTTCCGTAAACCAAAATAATGATCAGTGAAATAACAAGGGATAAAAAATCTTGCCGAAGCAAGCCAAATAAAATCAAGAAAGAAGCAATTCCATAAATCAATCCACTCGCCCCGATGTGATAAGACGCACGCGGGCTGAACAACCAGATCAAAATATTAGTAATGAAATAACAGTTGAAAAAAACGGTGCCACCAATGCGGTCGTAAAAAAAGTAGAGAAGCGTTCCTAAAAAAAGAAGCGGAAAAGTATTTGAAATTAAATGACCGAGATTACCGTGAATCATTGGCGCAAAGAAAATTCCTAATAGACCATGAAACGTGCGAGGGAAAATTCCGAGGTATCCTAAATCAACGCCTAAATAAAATTCGATAGTGAACGACAACCACATGAGGAACACTAGACGGAAAGGAACTACAGAACTTCCGAAAATTTGATTTTCGTGTGATGCCATCAGTGGGCAGGCTCCTTGATCATCGGCAGGTTTACGTACATCGCTTCGGCAGCACCAACGGCATTCATGCCCAGCAAGCCACCGGAAGATTTTGCTATTTTCATCGCGAGATCGCGTAAGCTCTTATAAAAATTAGATGCAAATGCGGAGTCAATCTTGGGCAGAATCGAATTAAGCTTCATCAATTCAACTACAATAACGGCATTTCGCTGAGTAACCTCAGTAGGGTAACTCCCCAATACTATTTTCAATTTGTCTTCGAAGTCCTCTCCTATTTCTCGATAAAGATCCGTAAGCCCATCAGACGAGTTTTGTTTTTTTCGAGCCTGCGCCATGGCTTCTTTGATTTCACTGCGATCAATCGTACCATCGGCACCCGCAATAAGAATCGCCACCAGAATAGGTGCTTTGAGCATAAATTCCTGCTCTTCAGAAGATAATCGATTAAGCTGAGGAATCATCGTTGAAAAAATTAAAGTCTGTAAAAGTCAATTATTTATATTAATTTTTAAAACTTTAAGTTCGAAAAATGTAACCTATTCATAAGCTAACCTTACCCATGTACGAAAAGGACCCAGTTAAGATTTTTGTCGTTGAAGACGACCCAGCCTATACCAAATTTTTGCGATACGTTTTAAGCCTCGATCCCGATTTTGAAGTGGAATTTTTCACTACCGGCAAAGGCTGCATTGACGCACTTCATAAAAAACCTTTTGTAATCACGCTTGATTACACCCTACCCGATCTGTCAGGCGAAAAAGTATTAAGGGCTATCCGCGAGTTTGACCCTGATATGAGCGTGATCATTATTTCAGCTCAAGAAAAAATCGGAACGGCTGTTGAATTGCTAAAACTGGGAGCTTTTGATTATATCGCCAAAGACGAGGAAGCAAAGGATCGGATATTGAACGCAATAAAAAATGCACGAAACAAAACCTCATTGATCCGAGAGATCGACCGGCTCAAGGAAGAAATCACTGCAAAATACGAATTTGAAAAGAGTATCGTGGGCAATATCCCAGCTATAAAAAATTTATTTGGCTTGCTGGAAAAAGCGGTGAAAACACAAATCACGGTTTCCATCTTAGGCGAAACCGCAACCAGAATAGAATTCGTCGGGAAGCAA
>DPLR01000230.1 GCA_003541895.1 Cytophagales bacterium
CATGGAAACTCATGTCAAGTTTACACCTACCAAGTCTACAGAAGACATGCGTGCTGAAACTGGAAATCCTAATTTCAACTATGAAATGGCTTGCACTGAAGTTTGTGGTAAAGGACATTTCTCTATGCGTTTCCCTGTGGTTGTAGTGGAGCCGGAGGAATATGAAAAATGGATGGCATCACAAGAGTCATGGTTAAAGCAAAATCCGGATTACATGAAATATGTTCCGGAAAATCTGAAAGAGGCAGCAACGATTAAGGCTGGTCTGCCGATGAATAATAATATTCAAACAGCAAATACTGTTACACTGAACTAAGGAAAAGAAAACATGGCAACACACGATACTCATTCGCACGATGATCATGGCCACGGACATGAACATCACGGAAACTTCTGGACAACTTATATTTTTAGCGAGGATCATAAAGTCATAGCGAAACAATTCCTCATCACCGGTATGGCGTGGGCTCTAATCGGAGGAGTTCTTTCAGTTATCTTTCGCTTACAATTAGGTTTTCCTGATGCTAACCTATCATGGTTAAAACCTCTCTTGGGAGGATGGATCACTCCGGAAGGCAAAATTGATCCAGAGTTTTATTTAGCATTAGTAACAATGCATGGAACTATCATGGTGTTCTTTGTATTGACTGCTGGCTTAAGTGGAACATTCAGTAATTTTTTGATTCCGCTGCAAGTAGGAGCGAGGGACATGGCATCTGGGTTCATGAACATGCTGTCGTATTGGTTCTTCTTTTTGTCGAGCTGTTTCATGTTTACCTCTTTGTTCCTTTCAACCGGACCCGCTTCAGGCGGATGGGTAATTTATCCGCCATTGAGTGCGTTACCGCAGGCCATCTCAGGGTCAGGTCTAGGGATGACACTGTGGTTGATTTCAATGGCCTTGTTCATTGTAAGTTCATTGCTAGGTAGCATCAACTACATAACAACCGTAATTAACCTTCGTACAGTAGGAATGTCATTTACCAAACTTCCACTTACTATTTGGGCGTTCTTTTTAACCGCAGTGATCGGCATCTTATCTTTCCCCGTGTTGTTTGCTGCTGCATTGCTTTTAATTTTCGATAGAAGTTTTGGTACAAGTTTCTACCTTTCAGATATCTACATCGGTGGAGAAGCTTTACCCAACCAAGGCGGAAGTCCAATTCTATTCCAACACTTGTTTTGGTTCCTTGGCCATCCTGAAGTTTACATCGTGTTATTGCCTGCTTTAGGGTTATCGTCCGAGATCATCGCAACAAATTCGCGCAAGCCTATTTTCGGATACAAAGCGATGGTTGGTTCAATGCTATTCATCGCCATATTGTCCTTTGTGGTTTGGGCACACCACATGTTTGTGACTGGTATGAATCCATTCTTAGGTTCGATTTTTACTTTACTAACATTGATTATTGCTGTTCCATCAGCGGTGAAAATATTTAATTATGTTACCACCATGTGGAAAGGCAACCTCATTTTCACTCCCGCTATGTTGTTTGCCATTGGTTTGGTTTCATTCTTCCTTACGGGAGGTATCACAGGTATATTCCTTGGTAACTCGGCAGTTGATATACAGTTGCACGATACTTATTTCGTAGTTGCTCACTTTCACTTGGTGATGGGAAGTGCTTCGTTCTTCGGTATGGTGGCTGGTGTTTATCATTGGTTCCCAAAGATGTTTGGTAGAATGATGAATGAGAAATTGGGCTATGTGCACTTTTGGATCACATTCGTTGGTGTGTATATGGTTTTCTTCCCTATGCATTATATTGGAATAGCAGGTTTCCCACGCAGATATTACACTTGGACTAACTTCGAAACTTTCAGTGGATTTGCGGATCTGAATTTATTGGTTTCCATTGCCGCCATTGTAACTCTGGGCGCGCAGATGATTTTCGTGTTCAACTTTATTTACAGTATTTTCCGCGGAAGGCTAGCTCCCGCAAATCCATGGAATTCTAATACTCTCGAATGGACTACACCAAGGATTCCTCAGCATGGAAACTGGCCTGGAGAAATCCCTACTGTTTATCGTTGGCCATACGATTACAGCAAGCCAGGAGCAAAAGAAGATTTTATACCACAGCACATTCCTTTCTCAGAAACTCCTGAGTCGAACTTGCCGCATGAAAATGAGTTGATCAAGTTGGAAGGAATGGAATCAGCAATCGTTGTTGAAGAAAAGAAACACTAAGCGATCGTTTATAAATTGAACAATACAGCGATCAGGGGATTTAGAAGGCTTTGCCGCAGTACCCTGATCGCTGTATATTTTTTAATCCTTGTTGGAGGAATTGTTCGCAGTACGGGCTCAGGAATGGGATGCCCAGATTGGCCTAAATGCTTTGGCTCTTTTATCCCGCCCACATCTGTTGATCAATTGCCAAGCAACTACAAGGAAAATTACGCTGCTTTTCGGGCGAAGAAAAACCAGAAGTTTGCATCTTATTTGCAAATGCTCGGAATGAATTCTACAGCTGATAAAATTCTGAGCGATCAGTCAATTTTAAACGAGACGGAATTTAACCCAGTTAAAACATGGATCGAGTATTTAAATCGTTTAGTGGGTGTGGCTATCGGAATTTTTATTGCTCTGCTATTTTTCAGATCAATTAAGTTTAGAAAAGATTATCCTATATTATTTTGGCTCTCTCTTGCAACACTGGTGTCTGTTGTTTTTCAAGGTTGGTTTGGATCAATTGTCGTTTCCACTAATCTTACAACATGGACAATAACTATTCACTTTGTTCTGGCATTGGTTATCGTTGCTTTGTTGGTTTTTTTACTCCATAAAATTGATGACAGTGAAGACGTGTACGTTAGCCTTGTCATGAGGGGATTGCTTTTGGCCTGCATTTCTGTGCTGCTAGTTCAAATTTTTTTAGGGACGGAAGTGCGAGCAGCCATTGACGTTTTGTCGGTTTCTTTACCCAGAATTGAGTGGATCGGGGAGTTGGGCGATGAGTTTGTTGTTCATCGTTTGTTTTCTTGGGTAGTGTTATTTGTAAATGGTTTTTTCTTTTGGCATGCCCGTAAAACAATTGCACTTAAAGCTTTATCAATAACCTTGTTCCTATTAATTTTGTCGTCCTTTGCCACGGGTGTTTTGTTGTCTTGGTTTAATGTGCCTGCTGCCGTGCAGCCTGTTCATCTCACTATAGCAACAGTAACTATTGGAGTGCAATTGACTTTGTTTTTTAGAATGAAATCGGTGTAAAAAATATTCATGAGTGAAATAATTTCAGATAGGATTGAATCAGTTTCGGGAACGGTGCTCGTATCCGCGAAAGCGAAATCTTATTTTGAATTGCTTAAACCCCGCTTATCATTTTTGGTAGCCTTCTCCTGTGCATTCGGGTATGGTTTGGCCGCAAAAAGTAACTTGAATTGGTCCGTTTTATTTATGCTTACGCTGGGAGGATTTTTACTTTCAGGAGCATCAGTTTGTATCAATCAAATTATTGAACGCGATCTTGATGAATTAATGACGCGAACAAAAAGTCGACCGATTCCGACCGGGAGGGTGACTCTTAATGAAGCCAAGTTTTTTGCGGTTGTTTGTCTACTTATCTCAATAATTATTCTTTCCATCTTCACTAACCTGTTAACGGTAATCCTCTCATTGATTTCAGCTGTGCTTTATAGTTTTGTTTATACGCCACTGAAGAGGGTTGGCCCTATTGCAGTTTTTGTTGGAGCAATTCCAGGTGCGTTGCCTCCACTATTAGGATGGATTGCAGCAACGGGATCGATCACTCACGAGGCGATGATCATTTTTGGCATTCAATTCATTTGGCAGTTTCCTCACTTCTGGGCAATCGCTTGGGTTGCAGATGATGATTATAAGAAGGCTGGTTTTAAATTGCTTCCATCAGGAGGTGGAAGGGATA
>DPLR01000428.1 GCA_003541895.1 Cytophagales bacterium
TATGGGTATGGATATGGGTATGGGTACGGATATGGGTACAATTACGGAGGCTATTACCCAACCACTTCTGTTTCTGAATACTCTAATCTTTATATAGAAATATTTGATCTGAAGCATTATACATCCAAAGGCAAGCCCAAACTTCTATGGTATGCGGAGATCGGTGATTTTTTTAGTTCTTCCGATTTGTCAAGTGCAACTTTCCGCTCCATTGATCAAGCCTTTGCTCAGTCACCTTATCTAAAAAAATAAAGAAGTGAAAAGATTTATTCTATTTGTTTTTACTTTTCTTGGTTGGTTCGCGCTGCATGCACAGTATTATTACGACCGCTCAAAGAATCCCGATAAGACCAAGGCCGTGCAGCAAAGCCCTTCACGAGACTTCGATCATTTTTTCTTTTTCTCTTGGGATACCAATAAACCTTTGTCTAATACTGATTTTGTCGGATCAACTAGTTCACTTGGCACCCGACTTGGTTTCCGTAAGAGAATAAATAATGTTGATCAAATTTGGGCGGGAGCTGATTTAGGGTGGTCAGTGTATAAAGAATATTTCCCTTATCAAACGTATACTTCGGGGACCAAATCGGTATCAACCGATTTTTACGACTATGCCGTGAACTTAAATCTTACCGCATCCATTGACTATTTTTTCTTGCCGATGGATAAGATTGTGAACCCTTATGTTGGTTTGAACTTGGGAGTTGCCTATGATAAGTTTAGTTACTATTACAATATTTACGGGGCAAGTAATGGCACATTTGGGCTATTGTTGCGCCCCGAAGCGGGCTTGCTTGTCGGATTCGGCAAAAATTCTCCTTGGCGCTTAAAGGGGGCTATCCATTATGATTATTCAACCAACTCAGACAAAGACACCGGGTATAAGAATTTTTCCAACATAGGCTTACAAATTGGCATTGTAAAAATGGCTTGGTAAAAAGTGTATTGTTCTCTGGCGCTAACCTTTTATTTTTGCGAATGCCAGAGCAAATCCTCATCCTCGATTTCGGTTCCCAGTTTACACAACTCATAGCCCGAAGGGTTCGCGAGTTAAATGTGTATTGCGAAATTCATCCGTTTAACCATATACCTACAATTGCCGCTGAAATAAAAGGGGTTATCCTTTCAGGCAGCCCGTGTTCCGTGCGCGATACCGACTCACCTGATGTTGACTTAAAACAGTTTGCTCATTTACCGGTGCTAGGTGTTTGTTATGGAGCACAGCTCATCGCCCATAAAAGTGGAGGAACTGTTCAGGCTTCTCAACATCGCGAATATGGAAGGGCAAGGTTATCAACCGTCAATCACCATAATGAATTATTGAAAGAAATCTCACTTGATTCCCAAGTGTGGATGTCGCATGCGGATACGATTACTTCTGTTCCTGATAATTTTGAGATCACAGCAAGCACTTCTTCGGTGAAGATTGCTGCATTCAAATTGAAGGATGAGAAAATTTATGGAATCCAATTTCATCCAGAAGTTACGCATACCTTAGAAGGAAAAAACCTCCTCCGAAATTTTGTTGTTCATATTTGCGGATGTCAACAGGATTGGACCCCCGACCAATTTGTTGAAACTACCATTAGCAGCCTGAAAGAAAAATTAGGTAATGATAAAGTAGTTATGGCGCTTTCGGGAGGTGTTGATTCAACGGTGGCTGCTACGCTCATCCATCACGCTATCGGCAAAAATTTATTCTGCATTTTTGTTGATAATGGCTTGCTTCGCAAAGGCGAATTTGAACAAGTGCTTTTGTCATACCAAGGCATGGGCCTTAATGTGAAAGGAGTTGATTCAAAGGAAAAATTTTATTCAGCGCTCAAAAATTTAACTGATCCAGAGGCAAAACGCAAAGCTATCGGCAAAACGTTTATCGATGTTTTTGATGAAGAGTCGCATAAAATTTCTGAAGTAAAGTGGCTGGGTCAAGGCACGATCTATCCCGATGTAATTGAATCAGTATCAATTAAAGGTCCTTCAGCCACAATAAAATCTCACCACAACGTGGGCGGCTTGCCAGAAAAGATGAAATTGAAAGTGGTAGAACCATTAAATACTTTATTCAAAGACGAGGTGCGCATGGTGGGCAAAACGCTCAACATTGATCCGCTGATTTTAGGGCGCCATCCGTTTCCGGGTCCAGGTCTGGGTATTCGTATCCTTGGAGATATCAGTCCAGACAAGGTGAGGATACTGCAAGAGGCCGATCACATTTTTATATCACAACTTCGTAAACACAATTTGTACGATAAAGTGTGGCAAGCTGGCACGATTTTGTTGCCGGTTTATTCTGTTGGTGTAATGGGCGATGAACGCACCTATGAACAAGTGGTGGCTTTGCGCGCGGTGGTAAGTGTTGATGGCATGACTGCCGATTGGTCGCACTTACCACATGAATTTTTAAGTGAAGTGTCGTCTGAAATTATTAACACCGTGAAAGGAATTAATCGTGTAGTTTACGATATCAGTTCTAAACCACCTGCAACGATCGAATGGGAATAAGATTACTCAAAAGTCGAATGTCTCTAGGCAAAAGTTCTAAGTCCATGTATAGTGGACGATCAATTATGAACTATGTTTTCTTGTTGGTAATTTTTTTTCTGACGATCAATGTTAACGCACAGGATTTCAAAAAGCAATTCAAACAAGCGAAAGACTATTTTGCGGATGGGAATTATAGCAAGGCAATGGATGCGTTCCGTCCGTTGACGATTTATGATCGTGATAACCCTTATCCGGAATACGCCAGTTATTATTATGCACTTTCAGCCCAACGCTTGGGGTTCAATACTATCGCCAAAGAAATGTTTCTTCAAATTAAAACTATTTATCCCCAGTGGGATCAATTGGATGAAGTGAACTTCTGGCTTTTTAAAATTTATTTAGATCAACGCGAATATTTTCATGCACTCGCCTTGGCAAAACAAATAAAAAACAATTCGCTTCAGAATGACATTAACTTGATGAAACGAAGTGCGCTTTCAAAAGTAGATGATGTTGAGACTTTAAAAATGTTGGTAGAAGAAAACCCGCAAGACTATGAAGCTATTCGGGCGTTGGGATTTGCCCTTGGTAAACAGACCAACCCATCGGATACATTAATGCTCGATTCGCTTGCCCGTTTGTTGAGCTGGAATAAAAAAGATTTCATTGCCATCAAAGATCCGCCCGTTTTCAAATCAAAATACCGAGTGGCTTTACTAATGCCTTTTCGTTATTCTACACTTGACCCAGGTCCAGGTAAAAAGAAAAGTCAATTCGCACTTGATATGTATCAAGGCATGAAGCTTGCAGCTGATTCATTGGCAGCCGAAGGAACGAAGCTAGAGTTATTGGCTTATGATACCGATCATGATGCTGAAACAATAAAAAATTTATTGAAAGAAGAAGAATTGAAAAGTACCGACCTAATGGTAGGTCCATTGTTTGCCGAAGATGCTAAGGCAGTACATGAATTTTCGCAAACCAACAAAATTAATTTGGTGGTTAACCCTATCTCCTTCAATCTGGATTTGACTGGACAAAATCCATATGCTTTTTTGTTTCAACCGAGCCACAAAACGATAGGCCAAAAATCAGCAGAACTTGTGGCCGCAAAAGTTCGAAATAAAAAATGTTTTGTGTTTTATGGCGAGAGCCCCAAAGATTCGGTTATGGCTTTCGGTTTCATTAAAGAAGCCAAGCGTCAGGGATTGAAGGTGGTGTATGTAGAAGAGGTGCGCGGTGAAACTTCAGGAAAAATTCTTGACCTATTAGCAAAAGCTACTGATTTCGATGAGTGGAAAAATCCAACCAAATTTAAGCTCAAACGTGACAGTATCGGCAGCATATTCGTAGCCTCTGAAGATCCGCTTATTTATACTAAGGTTATTAACAGCGTGGAGACCCGAGGGGATTCGATTCTTGTTGTCGGTCAGGAAAGCTGGCTTGAGGATGGTTCTGTTGATCTGGCCAAGTTTGAAAAAAATAAAGCTCTTTTTGCTTCGCCTAATTTCGCATCCATAGTTGATAAGCCCTATATGGCATTCCGAAGAAATTATATGAAACTGCACGGGGTTATCCCCAGCGCCTACGCGCAAAATGGGTATGAGTTCATCATGGTTATGGGGCGCGCATTCAAAAAATACGGAGTAAAGTTTGGATCAGGCCTCATGAACGAAGGGCTGGATGGATCGCTTGCACAAGGGTACCGCATGTTGCCCACCAAAGACAATGAACGAGTTGCGCTGTCGATGTTTCATAAAGGAAGGTTGGAGGCAATCAACAAACCTTAATTTTTTTAGAAATAGGTACATAGCGCAAGAGGTAAGTTACCTTAGTATTAAATTTTGGATTGATTTTTTTACCTTTAACAAAATAATGTCTCCTTTGGGCAAACTGCAGAAAACAATTATGATGAAAGGATCTGTATTTTTTTTGGCCATGATTGCGTTGCCCTTGTTTGCGCAGAATCAAAAAGACAAGCCCACCGTAACGTTTGAAGAACTTTATGATGAGCCTTATTCCATCAATAAATTATTTGTTGGATTTCAACCTTTGTATGGCGAAGTATTCGCTACCAATGTGAATTCAGGTTTTGGCATTGAGGCCAGCTATTTTCAAAAAGAGAAGTTTGATCTAAAAGTAAATTACCGCCAATCTTACAGTGCGGAATTTTTCGATTACAACCGAAATGCATTTTTGAAAGCGCAAGCCGATGCTAAGTACAAGATTTCAGATCAGCCCCAGGCATTCAGTTACTTTGAACTTGGAGGAACTTATCATATTAAAGATTTCGATCAGGAATCCAAAACAAAAATGACACTGTACAAGAAAACTTTGAAGGGCGATCGGTGGGCTGCCACTGTTCCATTTCATGCAGAAGTTCCTTGCAAGGTCAGGAAAATTTATGGCGTTCGTTTATGGGGAATTGTTTGGAATAGCACCACTGATTTAACCCGTGCATTAAGCAAGCAACATCTAACCAATGCCGATTTGAAATCATCATCAACCGGTACTTCTTTGCCTTCTTCCTATTATGAAAATGGCATCCAGCGAAATCTTTACGTTTTCGGAAACATTCATGCCGCTAATGTGTATGTGGGTGGTTCAATGACTTGGATCAGAAACGTAGCCGTTAATTTTGATAAATACGATGATGGAGTTGATGATGGAATGATGACTTTGTTTTTCGACATCATGGTGGCGCCATCACTAAAACTTGATCCTGTTACCTATACTGACACAAATAACGTAACGGATAAATATTCAACGGGGGCAATAAAGACGCACTCCTTCGGATTTCGTGCAGGCGTTGATGGAAAATTCAATCGCACATTTGGGTGGTCGTATGGTGGTGAGTTTGGATATCGCCCCACCATTGTGGGTATGGGTTTTTTCGCGATGCTGAAAATTGCTTTCCCTCTCTACAGCACCAATCTCGATTACAAGGTTGAATCTTTCGGTAAGTAATTCATTCACTCCCTATGGCCAATGATATCATCATCACGAATATCAAAGGCCTTGCACAAGTAAGAGACACAAGTCCAGAAAAAATTGCCGGTGCCGTCATGAGTGAATTGCCGGTGATTGAAAATGCATTTCTTCATCTTTCCAATGGAATCATTGCCGATTATGGCACAATGGAAAAAATGCCTTCCGTAAAAGACGAGGTAATTGATGCTTCTGATCGTTTTGTGTTTCCTTCGTTTGTTGATTCGCACACGCATTTGGTTTTTGCCGCTACGCGCGAAGAGGAATTTGTGATGAAGATTAAAGGTGCAACCTACAGCGACATTGCAAAAAAAGGTGGGGGTATTCTTAACTCAGCAAAAAAATTGCGAAACACAAGTGAAGATGAGCTTTTCGAAAGAACGTTGTTACGCGCGAATGAAGTTATTCACCTTGGCACGGGAGCCATTGAAATAACAAGCGGCTATGGATTGA
>DPLR01000046.1 GCA_003541895.1 Cytophagales bacterium
TGTAGAAATTGTTGTAATACCAACCGGCCCGCCTTTGAATTTATCGATGATGGCAGAGAGAATGCGGATATCCATTTCATCAAGGCCGTTTTTATCCACGTTCAACGCTGTCAATGCAAAGTGTGCAATGTCAATATCAATTGAACCATTTCCTTTGATCTGCGCAAAATCACGCACTCGGCGCAACAATGCATTTGCAATTCGTGGTGTTCCCCTGCTTCTTCGTGCAATTTCATTCGCCGCTTCTTCGTTGATCGGGACATTCAAAATTTTTGCAGACCGTTCAATGATGATCTTCAATAATTTCGAATCGTAATAACCAAGTCGCGATGTAATTCCGAATCGCGCCCGCAAAGGCGATGTGAGCAGTCCTGAACGCGTAGTGGCACCCACAAGTGTAAACGGATTCAATTTGATCTGCACAGAGCGTGCATTCGGTCCGCTGTCGAGCATAATATCGATTCGAAAATCTTCCATCGCAGAATACAGATACTCTTCTACAATCGGATTGAGCCGATGGATTTCATCGATAAAAAGAACATCGTTCGTTTCCAGGTTGGTGAGCAAGCCTGCGAGATCGCTCGGCTTATCGAGCACTGGGCCCGAAGTGATTTTGATATTGGAGCCAAGCTCGTTGGCGATGATAAATGAAAGCGTAGTCTTGCCAAGTCCGGGCGGGCCATGCAATAAAACGTGATCGAGCGATTCACCGCGTTGCTTAGCCGCCAATACAAACACCTGGATGTTGTCGGTAACTTTTTGCTGTCCCGAAAAATCTTCAAATGAAAGCGGGCGCAGCGCCTTTTCAAATTCCTTCTCGTCTGTGCTTTTATTTTCGCTATCGCCTTTCAAATAATCTTCGCGCATATTTCAAATTCAAAGTCAAAGATAGAAAGTTGTGATCAGAATTTGTAGGATGCCCAAGTAAACACAACTACCTTTGAATTTGAAGCTCATTCTCATGCCTCGCATTCTAGCCATTGACTACGGAACCAAACGCACCGGTCTTGCCGTGACTGATCCTTTACAAATCATTGCCACTGCTCTTGATACTGTTGACTCATCGCAGCTGATTCCGTTTTTGAAAAAATATTTTGAAAAAGAACAGGTAAGCGAGATGGTGATAGGCATGCCGAAAAAATTAGACAACACCGATTCATCAAATGCAGCTGCAGTAAAAAAATTCATCGAGCTGTTCAAACAAAGTTTCCCTGCTATTCCCGTAAAAGAAGCTGATGAACGTTTTACATCTTCGCTTGCCCTCGATGCCATGATTGCCGGAGGAATGAAAAAGAAAGACCGCCAAGTGAAGGGCAATGTCGATAAGATCAGTGCTGTGTTGATTTTGCAGAATTACCTGGAAAGTAAAAGAATATATGAGGCAGGAGTTAGTAGTTCTGAAAAATAAAAGTAATTACTGACTCCTAACTACTGACTACTAATTCCAAATTCTATTTTTAACTTTGCGTTCTAATTTTCTCCTATGATTTACCCGATTGTGATGTATGGCGACCCGGTGCTGCGAAAAAAAGCAAAAGACATTGAGAAAGGCACGGATATACTTGAGCTCGTGAACGACATGTATGAAACCATGCATGCCGCACACGGCATTGGGTTGGCCGCCCCGCAAATCGGCAAAGGCATTCGCTTGTTTGTAGTGGACGGAACCACGCTGGAAGAT
The DNA here is from genome assembly GCA_003541895.1 of Cytophagales bacterium. Taxonomy (GTDB): domain Bacteria; phylum Bacteroidota; class Bacteroidia; order Cytophagales; family Cyclobacteriaceae; genus ELB16-189. The sequence continues at coordinate 1,682 of DPLR01000046.1, forward strand.
GAACCCAAACTAAAGGATTTTAAAAAAGCATTTGTAAACCCGGTGATCCTGTACGAAAGTGGAACTCCGTGGGGTTTTGAAGAAGGTTGCTTGAGCATTCCCAACATCCGCGAAGAAGTAGAGCGTCCCGAAAAATTGCGTATCAAATATTTCGATGAGAACTGGAATGCATTCGAAGAAGATTTTGATGGCATGAAAGCACGGATCATTCAGCACGAATACGATCACATTGAAGGAAAATTATTCATTGACTATCTCACGCCACTCAAGAAAAGAATGCTGAAAGGCAAACTGGCCGACATCAGCAAAGGCGAAGTAGATACAGAGTATCGAATCTTGGCTCCATTAAAAAAATGATAACAAGCTCAAAGCTTAAAGTCTAAAGTTTAAAGTTTAAAGAACATTCTAACTTTGAGCTTTAACCTTTCAACTTTGAACTTAAATTCCCGCCTTCCCGAAGTTGGCACTTCCATTTTCAGCGTGATGTCGAAGATGGCACTTGAACATGGTGCTATCAATCTCTCACAAGGCTTCCCCGACTTTCCCGTTTCATCAACGTTGATTGATCTCATTCATCAAAAGATGAAAGAAGGGCACAATCAATACGCACCAATGCCCGGCACGCCACAACTTCGCAAAATGATTGCTGAAGTTGTGTTCAAAACGTATCAACGCGAAATCAATTTTGAAACCGAAGTAACCATCACAGCCGGAGGTACCGAAGCACTCTTCGCCTCGATTGCCGGATTGATCCGCGAAGGCGATGAAGTGATTTTGTTTGATCCATCGTACGATTCGTATGATCCTGCCATCCGTTTGAACGGAGGTATTCCTGTTCATTTGAATTTAGCTCCACCCGATTTTGCGATCGATTGGAGTGAAGTGAAAAAGAAAATCACTTCGCGTACGCGAATGATCATGATTAACACGCCACACAATCCGGCAGGTTCGGTTTTGAGTTCTTCCGATCTGAAAATGCTGGAGCAACTTGCCCAAGAGCACGATCTCATCATTCTTAGCGATGAAGTGTACGAACGAATCATTTTCGAAAATAAATCGCACGAAAGTGTGTTGAAATACCCGGGGCTTGCACAACGAAGCATTGCAGTCTTCTCTTTCGGAAAAACATTTCACGCCACCGGTTGGAAAGTGGGTTACACCATCGCCTCCGAAAACATCACCCGCGAAATCCGGAAAGCACATCAGTTCATCACTTTCAGCGTAAACACACCGGTTCAATTGGCTTTGGCCGATTATTTATCCGACCCTGAAAATTACCTGCACCTCGGAAAATTCTATCAGCAGAAAAGAGATTTCTTCCTTGAACAAATCAAAGGCACATCGCTACAACCGCTGCCTTGCTACGGAAGTTATTTTCAACTTTTGTCGTTTCAAGGCGTTTCGAAAAAATCGGATGTAGCAATGGCCGAATGGATGACGAAGGAGATGAAACTGGCGCCCATTCCCGTTTCTGCCTTTTACAAAGACCAAACCGACCACCAATTGCTGCGGTTTTGCTTCGCGAAAAGCGAGGACACGCTAAAAAAAGCGGGCGAAATCGTTCGCAAGATTTAATTCACAATCGGCCAAAATTCCGTTACCGTTTTATAAGAAATCTTGTTTTCTTTGCACTCCGTTTCAAAGGCCATGCAGGACTTAAAAATCACGATCATCCAATCCGACATCCATTGGGAAGACATTGGAGCCAACCTGGCCATGTTTGAGGAGAAAATATGGCATGCCGGCCCAACCGATGTGATCGTGCTGCCCGAAATGTTCACCACCGGCTTCACTATGAAAGCCAAGCCGCTGGCTGAAATGATGAACCTGCGCACATTTAAGTGGATGAAACAGATGGCCGACCAAACGGGTGCCTTGATTTTAGGAAGCTTTATCGCGCACGTGCACGAGCGCTACTACAACCGCTTGTTGTGGATGGAACCAGGTGGCAATTTTAAAACCTACGACAAGCGCCATCTTTTTCGCATGGCTGAAGAGCAAACCGTTTATTCGCAAGGCGAAAGTTTGCTGATTGGGCATTGGAAAGGCTGGAGAATTTGTCCGCTGATTTGCTATGACCTTCGTTTCCCCGTATGGAGCCGCAACCGCTGGAATCCTTCACTGAAAAAACTTTCGTACGATTTGTTGATTTATGTTGCGAACTGGCCTGAAGTGCGGGCTGGTGCGTGGGAAACATTGCTTCGCGCACGCGCCATAGAAAATTTAAGTTATTGTGTTGGCGTGAACCGTGTTGGCGCAGACGGAAATGGAATTGAGTACAACGGCCACAGTAGCATCATCGGGCCGAAAGGCGATACTATTTTTTCTACGGAAGGAGTAGAAACAGTTAAGACCATTGAACTTAACTCACACGCACTTCAAGCTTTCCGCGATCGCTTCCCCGCATTTCTCGATGCCGATGACTTCACTATTGACTCTGAAATTTTTGAAGAAAGAGATTTTTTGAGTGGGTTGAGTTAAAATTATTTTAGCTCCAACTCCACCACCGTGTCAATTTCATCTTGCATTGATTTTGGAATTTGAATGTTCACACCAAAATCATTTTCATTGAACCTCAAAACGATTTTGTCTTTAAAAAGTTTTGCGGCCTTCACTTTCTTGCTTAGGTGAGGGATCGTCAGTGTTTCGTCTTGCCAATTGAGAATATGTACATACACTTTGTTCCCTTGTTGTGTGGTTACGCCCCACTCACGCGCACTAAGCGGTCCGCCTTGTGTGCCATAAATGGTTTCGCCATAGATCTTTAGCCACTCGCCTACTTCTTTCAGCGCTGCTTTATGCTCGGGTTGAATTTTTCCGTTCGACATCGGGCCCACGTTCAATAAAAAATTAGCGTTGTAGCCTGCAGCCTTCACTAGATATTGCACCAATTCCCTTTTGCTTTTGTGATGATTGTCTTTCAAATTAAATCCCCACGAGTTGTTGATCGTCTCGCATGTTTCCTTCGGCAAGTCGCCAATTTTTTGTTCGGGCGCAAAACCGGTGGTGTTGTGGCCGGGCAAATCTTTTTCAAACATCTGAAAATCTTCACCCTCAAAAGGTGCGCGGTGATGATTGCTACCCACCAACGCACCCGGCTGCAGTTGATGAATGAGCGAATACGTTTTTTGCAAACGCCAGTCGGCTTTCTCTTTGTCCCACATGCCGTCAAACCAAATGCCTGCAACCGGTCCATAGTTGGTGAGCAGCTCCGTCAATTGCGTGTCCATGTAGTTCAGGTATTTATTCCAGTCGCCTTCTTCTTTCCGGCCCGTGTAATTTCCACCCGTGAAGCCGCGCGGAAAATAATCGGGATGATGCCAATCTAATTGCGAGTGATAAAAAAATAATTTGATGCCCTGCTTCTGGCATTCATCCGCCAGCATTTTCAAAACATCTTTTCCGTAGGGAGTTTTCTTAACAATGTTGTAGTCCGAAATTTTTGAATCGAACATCGCAAAGCCATCGTGGTGTTTGCTGGTGATAGTAATGTATTTCATGCCGGCATCTTTCACCATCTGCACCCACTCGGCCGGATTGAATTCCGTTGGATTGAAAAAAGACGGGATTTTTTCATACGTGGCAATGGGGATTTGTTGGCTGTTCATCACCCACTCGCCATCGCCCAGCACACTGTACACACCCCAATGAATGAAAAGCCCAAAGCGCGCTTGCTGAAACCACTCACGGTTTTTTATATTTTCAGGTGATGGTTTGTATTGAGCGAATGAAAAATTCGTCATCAAAAGAAGTGCGAAAAGCCCGATGGTTTTCTTCATAGGAGTTTTGTTTAAATTGCAGATGTTCAATTTATAAATTTTTAATCATGCGTTACTCACCTATCGACCAACAACTTTTCATTCATAACCGAAAAAGGTTAGTCAGCGAACTCAAACCCAATTCGCTTGCCGTTTTCAATTCAAACGACACGATGCCCACCAATGCCGATGGCACCATGCCTTTCCGACAAAACAACGATCTGTTCTATCTCACAGGAATTGAACAAGAAGAAAGTATTTTGGTGATCTGTCCCTGCTTTCGTGAAGAGAAAAAAAGAGAAATACTTTTTCTACGACAGCCCAACGAGCACCTCGAAAAATGGTACGGTCATAAATTGACAAAAGAAGAAGCAAAAGCTATTTCAGGTATTGAGACCGTGATGTGGCTTCAAGATTTTGATGCTATGTTTCATCACCTCGCGGTAATGAGCGGTTGCGAAAATATTTACTTAAACACCAATGAACATTATAGGTCAGAAGTAGTAGTAGAAACGCGTGATGCAAGATTCATTGAAATGTGTAAAGCAAAATATCCGCTGCATCATTATCAGCGCGTTGCACCTATCATGTCAAAACTTCGCAGAGTAAAACAAATTCGTGAAATCGAATTGATACAAAAAGCCTGCGACATTACCGAGAAAGGATTTCGCAGAGTGCTGAAGTTTGTAAAACCAGGCGTGATGGAGTATGAAATTGAAGCTGAGTATGTGCATGAGTTTTTGCGCCATGGCTCCAAAGGTTTTGCGTACACGCCCATCATCGCTTCCGGAAAGAACAACGTGGTACTGCATTACATCGAAAATAATCAAGCTTGTAAAAACGGAGAATTAATTTTGCTGGATGTGGCCGCAGAATATGCAAACTATAACTCAGATCTCACGCGAACTATTCCGGTGAACGGAAAATTCACGCCCCGACAAAAAGAAGTTTACAATGCCGTGTTGCACGTGCAACGCGAAGCGTTTAAAATGCTCAGGCCATCGGTAGTATATTTCGATTATCAAAAAGAAATTGAAAAACTAATTGAGGGCGAGTTGAAAAAATTAAAATTGATTTCAGATTCCCATATCAAAAATCAAGATCCTGATAATCCGGCTTTCAGAAAATATTTTTATCACGGCACCTCGCACATGCTCGGTCTTGACGTTCACGATGTAGGCAACATGCACGACAAAGTGCAGGTTGGAAGTGTGTGGACCATTGAACCCGGCATTTATATTAAAGAAGAAGGCTTCGGTGTTCGATTAGAGAACAATGTTCTTATTGGTGAAAATGAAAATTTCGATCTAATGAAAAACATTCCGATTGAAGCAGTGGAAATTGAGGAGCTAATGAATTCCTAATTTGAAAATTTGAAGATGAGTTAATTTGAAAATTCAATCCATTTTCAAATCTTCAAATTGGCTAATTTTCAAATTGTCCGGTTATGAAAAAAATGGTCAGTCTATTAAGCGTGTTGTTTTCTGTGTTCATTGCGCAGTCTCACGAGTTTTGGCTGCAACCAAAAAAATTCAGGTTTGCTGTTGGTGAAGAAACAAGAATAGAGTTTTTAGTAGGAGAAAACTTTAACGGAGAACCGTGGGATTTGAGAAAAAATAAAATCGAAAAATTAGAACTCCATCAACAGAATAAAGTCAGTGATTTAAAAGGTGAAGTAAAGCTGGAAGAAAAAGAAAAGTTGAAAATTAAATTTACGGAAGAAGGAACGTATGTGCTTTCAATGCAGAGCAATGAAAGTTTCATAGCACTCGATTCAAAAAAATTCAACGACTATTTAACAGACGAAGGACTGGATGAAATAAGAAGCATCAGAGCAAAAACAAATTCATCAGACAAACCTTCCAGAGAATTGTATTCGCGTTACGCAAAACTCTTGCTTCAAACAGGAAGTAAAAAAGACGATACCTTCAAGAAAAGAGTTGGGTTCAAAATTGAAATCGTCCCCTTACAAAATCCTTACAACCTAAAATCAGGCGACTACTTACAGTGTTTAATTTTATTTGACGGCAAGGCTTTACCACATCAGTTAGTGAAAATATGGAACATCATTGGCAACGCATCCATTTTGCAGAATGCTTATACCGAAAACGATGGAACCATAAAATTCCCAATTAGTGGCAGGGGCCCATGGATGATTAGTACAGTGAAAATGATTGAATCACAAAAATCTGTGGCAGATTGGCAAAGCTTCTGGGGAAGTTTAACTTTTGAAATTGAATAACTATGAGTGAGAAAATTATTTCCGAAAAAGCACCAGATCCTGTGGGTGCCTACCCGCATGCCAGAAGAGTTGGCAATCTGCTTTTTTTATCGGGAGTTGGGCCACGTAGAAAAGGCGCAAAGGAAATTCCTGGCGTAACTCTGGATGAGCATAAAAATATCTTGAGTTACAACATTGAAGAGCAATGTCACTCAGTTTTTCAGAATGTGAAGTTTATTTTAGAAGATTCAGGATCGAAGTGGGAAAACTTGATCGACATCACCGTTTACCTAACGAATATGAAAAGAGATTTTGCTGCCTTCAATAAAATTTACACTGCATATTTTCCAGATAAAACAACGCAACCCTGTCGCACAACGGTTGAAGTAAATGCTTTACCAACACCCATAGCGATTGAGCTAAAGTGCATCGCCACAATTTGAAACTTATTAATTATACCGCGAAGCTTTCACCGCATCCACATGTGCGTGAAGCGTTGGGGTTGATGAACTGAAACCCTTTTCCGTTCAGGCCGTCAGAGAAGTCGAGCGTTGTACCAATTAAATACAACAAACTTTTTTTGTCCACAAGAATTTTAATTCCCTTGTCTTCAAACACCTGATCAGCGGGATTGATTTTATCATCAAAACCAAGATCATACATTAATCCAGAGCAACCGCCACCTTTCACCGAAACCCGAATATTATGCTCAAGGCTCTTGCCTTCTTCGCTTCTCAAGTTGAGAATTCTATCTTTTGCTTTTTCAGTTACAGAAATCATAAGTCAAATAATTAAGAAACCGGATTCAATACAACACTAAAAACAGTAATAGTGTTCCTGTCTCTACCATAATATAGTTTTTCAAGTGCCTCCAAAATATTCCCTGCCCTAAAATAAGAAGTATGAAGTTCGCTATCGCTTTTGGTCGTCCATTGAATGGTATATGAATTTTCCTTTTCCTTATAGTTCTGTACATAGCCCCACATTTTTTTTAGAGCGTCAACTTTGTCCGCACCTGTTTCTGAATGAAACAAGAATGATTGATTGTGCCTCGGGTTAATGGTAATCAAATCAAGTTTAACTTTCCCATCATGCAGACTAAATTCAAACATTAGATCGCTCGTGCGCAAACCCAGATAATCTTTTATTTGTTGTTGCACACGGGCGGCTTCAACATGAACATCGCTTGCAGTTTCTAAACTAATTTTAGGCATAATTTTTCAACAGTTTCAGAAACGATAAAAAGTTTCCGAATTTTCTCCAAAATTAACAAAAGCAAATCAAATCGGTCTCATGAAAAAACTAGAGCACATAGGCATCGCGGTAAAAAGCCTAGAAGAGTCCAATAAACTTTTCGCTAAATTACTTGGCAAAGCACATTATAAAATCGAAGAAGTTGCGAGCGAAGGCGTTCGAACTTCATTTTTTGAAATTGGAGGTGTAAAAATTGAATTACTCGAAGCAACACTCCCCGATTCACCCATTGCAAAATTCATTGATAAGAGAGGTGAGGGAGTTCATCATTTGGCCTTTGAGGTTTCAAATATTGAAGAAAGTATTACTGAGTATTCTAACAAGGGATTTACTCTTCTCAGCCAGCAACCAAAACCTGGAGCCGATAACAAGCGGGTTGTTTTCATGCACCCAAAATCTACCAACGGTGTTTTAACTGAGCTTTGCCAAGGATTGAAATAAATTTGTGCGGCCTGTCGCGAAACGCACCACCGCGCTGTCGGCAGTCGCCTGTCAACACACTTGCACTTCGGGCTCCAACAGATGCCTCCATCGCTGGCCGGAGCAAAAAAAGCCCCGCATTTCTGCGGGGGCTTCACAAAAAGTTGGG
>DPLR01000233.1 GCA_003541895.1 Cytophagales bacterium
ACGTGTCGCTGAACATGCGCGCCTTAAGCAAACGCTGCAGGGAGTAGTACACACCGCCAAACATGGCATTACCTACAAACGCAAAAATAATTGCGTTGGTGTGCAGTGGCCTTATCCTTCCAAAAGTGGTGTACTGAAAATCAAAATTGAAAAGAGGATAAAACAATTGAATGGCAGCGGTAAGGCCCACCAGCATGCCGACTAACCCAAATATGACCGTTGCGATCATAAAGGCTTTGACAATCTTGTTGTCGTAACTGAATTTTTGTAGTTCCATGTTAGGCTTCAGGATTTAAGTTGAATTTCTTTCGAAACTTAAAAATAGAAGCACCCGAAAAACTCAATCATGACAGTTGTCGTTTTTAAAACTGATTTTCATCAGAAAACCTTTCTATATTGAAACGGATTATTATTAGACCATGAAAACTTTCATCAGCGACCTTTCAAAAAGAGAATTTTCAGACAGAGAAAGGATAACGGCCAAGTCAATTAGGCCATCTATCCTATATGAGATTCAAAAGGAACATCCCGAGTTCACTCAAACTTGTGCTTTGGCCGTAAGTGAACTGAATCGATTCCGTCAAAAATATATAGCAAATTACCTGGCTCAGGAAATTGGTGAGTTAGACGAGCTTGAGAAAACCGTTCTTAGTTCGCTTCAAAATCATAAGACGCTTACAGATAAAATTGGTGAACCCGATGCCGATGAAAAAACTACTATTGGCCAGAGGTTAGCAGACAGGGTTGCTTCGTTTGGCGGAAGCTGGACATTCATTATTCTTTTTGGATTTTTTCTTTTCTGTTGGATAGGCATGAACGTATTTGTTTTAACAACGAAGCCTTTTGATCCTTATCCATTTATTCTCTTGAATCTGATTCTCTCGTGCATTGCCGCTATGCAAGCGCCCGTGATCATGATGAGCCAAAACCGTCAAGACGAAAAAGACCGTGAACGCGCCAAGAAAGATTACATGACCAATCTTAAATCTGAATTAGAAATCCGGATGCTTCATGAAAAAATTGATCACCTGATCATGAATCAACAACACGAGTTGCTCGAAATCCAAAAAGTGCAGATCGAGATGATGAATGACATTCTCCGAAAGATCAAATAGCATTTAGTCCTTACTAAAAAATCATCACTTGGCTTGACCGATCTCATTTGGTCAAAGTATTTCTTCCTGCACCTTTGAGTTGTAATTATTAAAACAACTTAAAAAAAGGAGGAAATATGACACTCATGAAAAGATCCGACTGGCCAACATTGTTCAACAATTCGTTGTTATCCGATTTTTTTGACAATGATCGTTTTTTTGATTCCGACTGGCTGCGTAAGCAATCTATGCCTGCAGTAAATGTTAAAGAAACTGATAAGTTTTTTGAAGTTGAATTGGCAGCTCCTGGCTTGACCAAAAAAGATTTCAAAATAACTGCTGAAAATGGAATGCTTACCATCTCATCTGAAAAGAAAGAAGAGAAGGAAGAAAAAGAGAAAGATTATACTCGTAAGGAATTCAGCTTTAGTTCTTTCAGTCGCTCATTCACACTGCCTGAAAATGTGAATGAAGAAGACATCAAGGCGAACTATGAGGACGGGATTTTGAAACTGCACATTGCGAAAAAAATGATTAGTCAACCTAAGCATGTAAAAGCAATTGAAGTTAGGTAAAATCCTTCCGTAAGGTAGTTGGCGGCCTCCGGCACAAAACCGGAGGCTTCTTGTTTATTATCTTTGACTGGTAGAATATTTTTATTTCACAATCACATCAAAGCGAAAGTAGATCTTACCAAAGATTCATTTTGTGCTGCAAGATTCCAGCGATAGACTCAGCCCGCATTTTTGCTTCTTCCGCTTTTTCTCCCTTGTAAAGTTCATCAACGGTTGATCTGAATAATTTTAACCATTGCTCGAAATGTGTTCGATTAATCTTTAAGGCCAAGTGATTAGTCATTGGGTTGCCAGCGTAACTCCGATCCCCTAACAACATCGATGACCAAAAATTATACATGGTAGGCATGTGCTTCGGCCAATCCACATGACTGAAGATGGGCGCGAGCAATGAATCTGATTTTACCTTTTCATAGAAACGTTCAACCAGCAACTCAACTTGGTCGCGAGTTTGTATGTCGTTTAAGGGTGAGTCCACTACGCTTTCTTATCTGTTGAAGAACTTGCTTTGGGTTTGTCATCAAACAACATTCTCACTGAAGGAGTGTAAGTGTCTTCGTACTGACCGCTTTTGAGGTTCCAATAGAAAACACCCAAAAAGATTAAAGCAATGGTTAGACTAATTGAGATTAAAACGATAATGATGTTCATAATTATTTATCTTCTCAATAAAACGTTCTTTCAAATTCATACGTATGAAAGCGATCGAATGCTTGACGCTCTAATTCTTCACGATGATTCGGGTGTGCTATTTCGATCAATGCCTTTGCACGCTGGCGCATATTTTTTCCGTACAGATAAGCTACTCCGTATTCAGTTACAATGTAATGCGCATGTGCACGTGTAGTAACAACACCAGCACCTAACTTAAGAAATGGTACGATTCGCGATTTGCCTTTTGAAGTGACCGATGGCAAAGCAATAATGGGCTTACCTCCTTCTGACAGAGCAGCACCACGCATAAAATCCATTTGCCCACCTACGCCTGAGTAATGGTAGGTTCCAATTGAATCAGAGCATACTTGACCTGTAATGTCCACTTCGATAGCGCTGTTGATGGCCGTTACTTTTGGGTTGGTGCGAATAACGGATGCATCATTTACGTAGTCTATACCCAACATCATCAGCAACGGATTGTCGTCAGCGAAGTCGTATAATTTTCTTGTGCCCATCATAAATGCAGTGGCAATTTTGCCGCGGTGTTTTCGCTTATGCTGATTAGTAATAACTCCTTTTTCAACCAAAGGAATAATTCCATCAGAGAACATTTCTGTATGAACACCAAGTTCTTTGTGGTTTATTAAACTTGCTAACACAGCATCTGGAATAGCGCCTATGCCTGTTTGAATGGTGGCTCCGTTTTCAACCAACTCCGAACAAAAAGATCCAATCCTCTTAGCAGATTCACTCGATTCTTTCATGTTGGGAAGCTCTGGCAATTCTTGTTCGCCTAAAACTTTTGAATGAAGTTCATTTACGTGGATGATGCCTTCGCCATGCGTGCGTGGCATGCGCGGATTAACTTGCGCAATAACATGTTTTGCTGTGCGTATTGCGGACAAAGCACAATCAACGGAAGTGCCTAATGAACAATATCCATGTTTGTCGGGTGGTGATACTTGTACTAGGGCTACATCCAACGGAAGAATATTTCTTCTGAAGAGTTGAGGTATTTCGCTCAAGAATACGGGTACATAATCAGCGCGTCCTTCATTGACAGCATCGCGAATATTTGGTGAAACAAACAGAGAGTTGATTCTGAAATTCTCGTGATATTTTGGGTCAGCAATAAAAACATCTCCTTGCATACTCACGCTCACAATCTCTACATTAAAGAGTTCCGAAGCCCGTTCAGAAAGTTTTTTCAAAAGTAAGTGTGGTGTTGCAGCTCCACCATGCACAAAAACCCGATTGCCTGATTTTATAATTTTTACTGCTTCTTCACCTGACTGATACATATTATTTTAATTTTTTGTTTGCTACGAAATTAACCGCTACCGCTGAAAAGCCAACTACGCTTATGCTGCTCAAAGGCATCAATATGGCAGCTACCAATGGTGTAAGATGCCCACTTACAGCAAAACCTAATGCAACACCATTATACAAAAATGAAATCACGAATGCAACCTTTAGAATTTGCGTAGCCGATTTTGCCAATGCCATAAACTTATCCAAAGAACCCAATTTTTCTCCATTCAAAATTCCATCGCATGCGGGAGTAAAGATACCTGCGTGATCTGTAACTGCAATGCCAACATCGCTTTGCTTAAGCGCTCCTGAGTCGTTGAGCCCATCGCCCACCATCAATACCTTTCTGCCATTGAGCTGCAAATTTTTTACGTAATCCAGTTTGTCGTGTGGACTTTGATTGAAGAATAAAAAAGTGAATGGACTAAACATTTTGCGCAACAGTGAAGCATCTGTATCGCGATCGCCTGATAACAAGGCATCAATTTTATTGCCAAGCCGATTGATCATGCCTTTAATATTTTTTCGCAAAGAGGTACGGATATGATAATACCCGATCACTTCATGATTGATCGAGACGAATACGATCGAACCTTGCGGATCAGAAAGTGGCATCACCCCAACAAAACTAGGAGAGCCAATTCGTATGAATTTTTGATGGATCGTTCCTTGAATTCCTTGACCAGGAATTTCTTTGAACTCAGAAATACTTTCACGTGAAGATTTTAAAATGGATGCAGCGATAATTGTGCTCAACGGATGTGTTGATGCGCTGGTTAGTTTTTTAACTATTGCTTGCTCTTCATCACTCAGCTTTCCGATGAATTCTACTTCGGGTTTGTCGCCATGCGTTACAGTTCCGGTTTTATCAAAAACAACAGCATCAATTGCAGCAAGTCGTTCAATTACGTCCGAATTTTTCAGGTAGAATTGATTTCTTCCGAACACGCGCAGCATATTTCCATAAGTGAAAGGTGCTGCTAATGCAAGCGCACAAGGACATGCCACCATTAAGACAGATGTAAGGACTAGCCACATTTGCGAGGCATCGGTCAGTTGCCAATAGACGGCTGTAACTGCAGCCACTCCTAAAACAATCCAAGTGAATCTTCTGGCAGCGCGGTCAATAATTTTTTTGTATTTGCTTTCGTTCACTTTGCCAAACACGGGATTATTCCACAAACTCGTGAGATGACTTTGTGAAGTTGATTTTTCAACAATCAGATTAATCGGTTGCCCAATTAATCTACCACCGGCATAAATTTTATCTCCTTGTTTTGCTTTGACTGGTTTAGATTCGCCCGTTACAAAACTGTAATCAATGAATGCATAATCATCCACCAATGTGCTGTCGGTAGGAATGATTTCCATATTCCTGATTTGAATTCGATCCGTTGGTTTCAAATCATAAATGATCACAGGCTTCCAAGCATCACCATCAAGGCGTTGCACAGCCAATGGAAAATACGATTTGAAGTCGCGATCGAAGGCAAGGCTTTCGTAGGTTTTACTTTGAAACCAGCGACCGATGAGAAGGAAAAATACCAAGCCGGTAAATGAATCAAGATAACCTGGCCCGGTGTTGGCAATGATGTCGTAAGCGCTTCTAAAAAACAAAGCAATGAGACCGGCAGCAATCGGCACATCAATGTTGATCTGCTTTTGCTTAAAGCTTGCTGCTGCCGATCTCAAATAATCAAAACCACTATAGAAAAAAACGGGCGTTGCTAAGATTAAATTCAAAAATGAAAATATTCTAATGAGCAAGGGGTCAGTCTCGTCCAACCCGAGGTATTCAGGAAAGCTGAACAACATGACGTTGCCAAAACAAAATCCCGCCAAGGCTAATTTGAAAATCAATGCATTCGTTAGAACAGGATTTTTTTTCTCTTTTGATTCAAGGGTGATTTGTGGTGCATACCCAATCGATTTTAACACCCCTGCTAGTCGACTCAATTTTACCGATTGTGGATTGAAATCAATCGTAACTATTTTTCGAGTGAAATTGACCTCCGAATGAATAACACCTGTTTCAATTTTTTTCAAATTCTCTAAAAGCCAAATGCAAGAAACACAATGAATGGCTGGAATAGTGAAGGTGATTTTGGCAAACGTGTCTGAGTCGAATGAAATTAATTTTTTGCGGATGTCACTTTCATCGAGAAAGGCAAAGTCCTCATCGTGAGCCTGTCGCATCGATATGCCAGCACGATCATCCAGCTTATAATATTCGCATAAGTTGTTGGCATTTAGAATTTCATAAACGGTTTTACAACCGTAGCAACAAAATACTTTCTCATCTAGCCAATGTGTTTCTTCGCAATCCTGCCCGCAGTGAAAGCATTTGGTTTGGACTGCCTGTTGTTGTTCCGTTTCTATTTCCACAGATTACGCTTCGACTAATTCGTTTTTTAATTTATAAGTCCAGATCAGGCACTGGGTGTGGTTCACAATATTTTCAGCAATGCTTCCCCTCATCAAATGGTTGATGCCCTTGCGTCCGTGGGTACCTATGGTGATCATATCGCCATCCATCAACTTTGTAAATTCTATAACGCCTTCTTCCGTAGAGACATGATTGAATACATTGATCGTGTAGTTCTTCAACAGGAAGCGATCTGCAAATTGCTGCAACAGCGGACGAGTAACTGTGTCGCTAACAAAGTTATCGGGCGTGTTCACATAAACAATGTGCAACTTAGCGTTGAAGAGGTGTTGCTGATCTTTGATTTTGTTGATGAGATCTTCTTGGTGCTCCACATCAAGATCGTTGGGAAAAATAATATTCTTTACTGGCTGTTCGCGGTAATTCTTTACTACCAAAACCGGAACCTCAGATTGACGCACTACGCGTTCAGCATTAGAGCCGATAAAATATTCTTTGAAACCGTTGGCACCGGTTGATCCCATCACCACGGTATCAATTTCATTTTCTTTGATAAACTCTTGAATGGTTGTTGGCACGGCTCCGTATTGGATTTCGAAGCGCACTTTTACATTTTCACTCTCATGCTTTTTGATCAGCCCTTTAAATTCCGTTTCGGCTTTTTCCTTCATCTCTTTCATGAGTTCTTCCTCAAAATTGAGGGTAGGCATGAGCATGGTATCTTGCAGAATCGGAGGTTCGATTACATGCAGCAAGAATATCATGCCATTTTCTTGAGCGGCAAAATCCAAAGCCTGACGGTAAGCGCTGATAGCAGGCTTTGAAAAATCACAGGGAACGAGTATTTTTTTCATGGCTTTGTAGTTTTGATGTACTAACTGATGAACCAAAACTATCAGATAAATAGCCAAGCCCGGTTGACAGCTATCAACGGAAAAAATGATTTATGTCAGGAAAAATTATCCAACCTCCTTCCTTGAGGCGACCTTGTGTTTCATTTATCTCAAGGTTGCGTTTGGTACCTTTCAATCAAACAACCCTTGTGTTTTCGGTCTTGGTATTTTCAAATGCTTGTAAGCAATTTCAGTGGCTTCGCGTCCGCGCGAGGTGCGTTTGATGTAGCCTTCCTGAATTAAAAATGGCTCGTA
>DPLR01000392.1 GCA_003541895.1 Cytophagales bacterium
GAAAAATTTCACCCTGATCATATTGCTTCAAAGACAATCGAGTTTTACAGAGAAGTATTTCAAAACTCGGGCACACAATGAAAATGAAAATTGTAGTGTATGGAGTGAAAACATTTCCCTCGCGAGGCGGCACTGATCGCGTTGCAGAAAATTTAATAGTGCAGCTAAAGGATCAATTTGATATTACGCTCTACTGCTACAAAGACCCACAGGCACAAACTCACATGAACGGGATTAAGGTTGTAGAGTTTACTCCGTGGCTAAAAGGTGCGCTTGGTGTTTTTATTTATTTTTTCATTTCTGCGCTTCATCTTCTTTTTGAAAAAGATGTTCACCTCGTTCATGCACACAAAACGGATTGTGCTTTTTTTATTCCGCTTTTGCGTTTGCGATTCAAGGTCATCGCCACCTCGCACGAAGCTCCCTACACGCGCGACAAGTGGAATCGTTTTGCAAAACTTTACTTTCAGATTGCCGAACGGATTTTTATTAAAACCTCCACCATTGCCACTTGCATTTCAGAGCCGCTTACCCAGTTCTACGAAAAAAAATATCACCGCAAAGTTCATTTCATTCCCAATGGAATAAACATGGACGATCCGGCCAGCTACGATCTTCAGGCAGCTCTAAGATTTATTCCCAGCAGCGCATCGATTCATGAGCGCTATATTTTATTTTCTGCGCGAAGGCTGATGTCAACGAAAGGGTGCCACACTCTTTTGGAGGCGTTACGTAAAATCAATTATCAAGGTCAGGTTTTTATTGCCGGTGAGCTTGATGAAAATGATCCTTACCAAAAGCAACTTCAAAAATTAGCAGAAGGCTTGCGTGTTTATTTTCTTGGCTTTGTAAATCCGCTTCCGGCTTTACTGGCGTTAGTCGCCAAAGCGGAGCTGTTTGTGTTCCCATCCGAAATAGAAGGCATGTCAATTATGTTGCTGGAAGTTGCCTCTGTAGGGAAACCGATCATCGCCAGCAACATCCCAGAAAATTTACAAGTTTTTAACGCAACAGAAGTTCTTTATTTTGCTTCTAAAAATGTTAATGATCTTGGTGAAAAAATTCTTTTTGCGTTGGCGAATCCAGAAAAAATGGAAAATCTAGGAGCTACTTGTCAAAAACGAGTTTACACCGACTACCTCTGGAAGAATATTGCATTATTATATCAGCAGTTGTATTTGAGTTTGTAAGAATGGAAGTACCTTTGCCGTTCTATAAAGTTGGCAAAAATGGTTTTACGGAGCCGCACCATCATATTCGTTATTTTTCTAATCGACTTAGTGTTGCTAACACTATCGTATTCTCTTGTCGGTTATTTACACTACGGAAAATGGCCTAGGTTTACCACCCTATCAACTATTCTCTACTGCAGTTGGGTTATCACTTATCTTGCCTTTTTAGATTTTGGTTTCTTTGATGTAAAGAACATTCTTGTCAGAACGAAAAGATTGTTGAGGAAGTTTTTTGTATTTCTTTCCATTGGAGCAATCGCCTTGATTTTGTTTGATATTGACGATGCCTCACGGGCTATGTTTTTAGGAACTTGTCTTTGGTTTTTGGCGATCAGCTTCCCGGCAACGTACTTTTATACGTACTTAATTTCCATTCGAAAGTATGGGCCGGTTTATAATAAAATCCTAGTGATTGGTGCCGGCAAAATCGGAGAGGCAATTCAAATGTATTTTAACATTCACTCCGACTCTGGAAAACTAATTGGCTTTCTGGATGACATCAAGACGAAGAGTGATCGATTAAATATTCTCGGCAAGATTGCTGATTTTCAAAAAATATTTGATGTGCACCATTTCAACGAAGTGATTATCACCATCGACCTTTCGAAGGAAAAAGAAATCAAAAGATTAGTAAATCTGGCCGAATACAATGGCGTGCGGCCATCGATCGTAGCGAATTATTATTCGTTGTTCAACCGAAATTTTGAGTTAAAAAATTTTGGAGGGATTCCCATCGTTGGCATTCGCGAAGTTCCGTTAGATCCATACACAGCTCGATTTTGGAAGCGCGTGTTCGACATCGGTTTTTCATTGTTTGCTTTACTTATGTTGGCTCCCATTTTTATTGGGATCGCCATTGCCATTAAACTGGAAACCAAAGGGCCTGTCTTCTATCGACCACTCCGGGTGGGAAAACATGGGGCTTCAATTTCTGTTTTTAAATTCCGATCGATGCGTGTAAGCACCAACAAGGAAGACGAAAAGAGATCGACCAAACTCAACGATGAGCGAATCACTAAAGTTGGAAAATTCATTAGGAAGTATAGCCTTGACGAACTTCCACAGTTCATCAATGTGCTTATTGGCGATATGTCGGTGGTCGGCCCAAGGCCTCACCGCATCGACTTAGATAAACGCTTCCAGCAAACCGTACAGAGTTATCTTGTAAGGCAATACATAAAACCAGGTATTACTGGTTGGGCGCAAGTAAATGGTTGGCGCGGACCTACGGAAACGAAATACCAAATGGAAAAACGCATTGACTATGATCTTGATTATTTACGGAACTGGTCATTGGCTATGGATTTACTGATTATTCTTAAAACTGTAGGTGTTGTTATTAAAGATGAAAATGCTTATTAACGGGTATATGCGTATTTTTGCCA
>DPLR01000578.1 GCA_003541895.1 Cytophagales bacterium
CATTTCGCAAATTAGTAGTGGCTGTAACAGTAGCCGTTACTTGCGCTACTATGTCGGTAGCACTAAACAGTGCGTTGCCGGTCATGTTCGTGGTAATGTGTGTGGAGGTGATCAACACTTGTGCATTGTTGATAGTACCTAGATTCAAAGCTGCATTTACTTTCATAAGCATAGATGTTAAAAATTTCATCTGTTTATTTTTACGCGCATTAATTTTATTTTGTTTTTGCAAAATCAATTTTTTATAAAACTTTATTTTTGCGCGCCAATACACTATTTCATTAACAGCTACGTTAGCGAAGGCTCTCGGGTTAATTTGAAATACAGTTCGAATATTGCACAGTAGTAAAACTCTTTTGCGTAAAAGAAAACGTGCAGTAATACTTATAGCACAAGACATAAACATAATTGACTAGGTAATATCAATGATCTTGGCGGTCATTCGAATGACACAGCCAGCAATTAAATTGACCTAGGCGATCATTCAAATGACCTCGGAGGTATTTACAATGACTTCCTCGATCAATTGAATGGCCTGCCATGTCATTACTCACATTGGAGATGTCATTCAATTGATCGGTTCGGTCATTAAAACTACTGAAGCGATCATTCAAATGATCGGGTCAACCATTTGAATGACTGGGCGGGTCATTGATAATTTATGGTCAATAATTTGAATGACTTCCGGGGTCATTGTAATGTCTTAGGCAATCATTATTAGTAAGTTATCATTTAAACAATTTTTTTAGAGAATGCAATACGGGAATTTTCCCGTATTGCACGACATAAACAGTTATCGTAGCATTGTATCAGGTAAATCAAATGAAGTACTTGTTAGGATCAGTGAAATGATTTTATCTGTAATTTTAATAATGCTTAAAAAAACAATTGTTGTGCTGTGCCTGCATTGCTCATTAGCAAGCTATGCCCAGAACCTGGTGCCTAACCCAAGCTTTGAAAAATATAAAAAACTGGATTGCCTTAATGTTGGTGCTTTTACTATTGGCACAGGTATCAGCCCGAAATCAGTATTTGATTCTTTATTGTACGATTGGACTGCTGCTACATGGCCTAATACTTTTTTCTTAAGTACTTTAATAGACTCCACCTGTAATAAAAACAGTGATATTTGTTACTTACCTGGATGTTCTGCAAACCCTGAGGCGGCATTCCATGTGAGGCCAAAAGATGGCTACAACATTACGGGGATATTATTAGTGGAGGGCTACAAAAAAAATTATAACTCAAGAAGCTATTTGCAAGCCATGCTTGAAAGCCCACTCACTGCAAATACTAGGTATTTGGCTGGGTGTTATAGTACGTTGCCCAACTACTATAGTCAAGGAGCCTATGCCACCAATAATCTTGGTTTGTATTTTTCTGAGCAACCTGTTGGCAACAATATTATTGGTTCCCCTAATGTGCTGCGGTATACGCCTCAGGTGAACCAAGGTGAAGTGAACGAAGACAATGTCAATTGGAAAAAACTGAGCGGATGCTTTACAGCTAAGGGTGGAGAGCAATATATTACCATCGGAAATTTTTACGAAGACAGCCAAACAAAAGCCGACCTTTTAGTTCCTTTTGTTACGGGCAGTGACTTTGCGCTTTATTTGATTGACAGTGTATTTACAGAAGAAATCAAAGATCCGCTCATCCCCAACGTGATAACACCCAATGGGGATGGAAAGAACGACCAATTCAAAATTGAAAACGTGCATTTTGGTTGGTGGGGGCTTGATGTTTTTAACCGCTGGGGAAGGCAAGTATTTCACTCCGATGATTACCGCAATACTTGGAATGGTGATGACCTTAGCCCGGGGGTTTACTATTACGATTTACGCCATCGGTGTCCAGGTATCAGCTACAAAGGACCATTAACTATTATTCGATAACACTAAACAAATCATATAATGAAACATTTTACAATTCTTGTTTTGTTTCTTGCAAGCATTGCAATTCATGCTCAAAACCTTGTGCCAAATGGCAGTTTTGAAACATTAGACCCTGCGGCAACGAGTTGCCCAACAACGGAGACAGATTCTTTCGCAGGAAATTACAAACCGCAATATTGGGTAGGTTATACCGACCCAAAACATCAGAATCTCGACCTATCAGGCGACTATTTTTATCCCTGCCCGGGCTCTTACGCAAATCCGTTTACGAGCTACTCTACCCAGAATTGGCAAGGTTGCGAACTACCCTTGGATGGGCATGCCTACTGTGGGTTTTTGGCGTTCGCGAAAGGTTTCAACTTACAAAGGGGAGGATCAGAGTACATTATGAACAAACAAATTCCGCTCACGTCCGGTACGAAGTACTATGTTGAATTTTATGTCAGTTCAGCTGAAGGAAACGGAGCAAGTAACCTTAAGTAATTTTTATAGCAAAAGGATTGGAGCCCTTTTTGTTCCAGACCCAAGTGTCCTTCCTAATCAGCAATTGTATGGGCTTAACAATTGGACACCCACAATACCGAATTCACCCAATTTTCCTGCAGCTAATTATTACACTGCCTCAAACGGGTGGTAAAAAATAAGTGGGTTTTTCACTCCGGATCGGACAACTAATTGGACGATGATTATTGGCAATTTTGATCCAGGTATGAATGATTCCATTCAGTACCATAATACCACAAGTTATTTCCCAGCCCCTGACACCTTGGGTCGAAAACCAGGTAACTCGGTCTTTCCAGATTTTGCTTATTATTATGTCGATGCAGTAACGGTAATACCCGCTACTCAAACTCCACCAAATTATTCTCCATATGTTACACCAAATCAACCGGTTTGTACTTCAGGCACTTCTTTCAATTTGCAAAATGTTCCGTTTGGCGCGACAGCTTCGTGGTCTGTTTCACCCACAACTCTTTTCTCTAGTGCTACGCAAGGAAATGGTGCGGCAGCCGCTCTTGTCGGTGCCAGCGGGCATAATGGTAGCGCAACTTTAACCTATACACTTTCTTCTATCTGCGGTTCATATCCACCAGTGCCCCCTTCAATCAGCGGTCAGTCTGTAGATCCTGTACCGGTGTGGGTGGGTCAACCAATCATCAACTCCATTTCTATAGATGGCAATTCAGGACCGTATCCTTTGTGTAGTTCAGGCACTAATATACCGTACACCAACATGCAGTTTCACAATATGGTGGTAAGCACGAGCGGCCAAACAACTCCTTCAGTTACTTTCACTTTAAATAGTAACAGTGGTCTGGTAACAGGTTCGCAGATTAACCCAACCACCTATCAGTTCATTTCAAACGCGAAAACAGGCACTCCCAATTTTACTATTACGGCTGATGTAGGCAATGCCTGTGGAGATGTGCAACAGTGTCTTTATTTTTCTAACAGCGGACCATGTACTTTGCCACAAATTACTTCTGTCACAGTGAATGGAGTTTCCGGATATGACTGCTCAACAACTTTTGTAAATTTTGCTAGTGGCACTTGGTACACTATTCAAGTTACTGATAACACCAACACGGCTGTATCCTTTTTAATAAGCGATGCCTCAGTTCAAACACAAACCATATCTTCTACATCGATTAAAATAAAGCCATCAGCAACCTCAACAGGTTTTTCTGTTACCGCTTCTACAAGTAATATCTGTGGCAGTACCAGTACGTGTATTTGGTTTGGTAGTTCAGGGCCTGCGCCCAAGGCACCAATCAAGAATAGCAGCTTATCTGTTTACCCTAATCCGGCTTCTACTACTTTCTCAGTGCAATTAACGGATAGCTTGAGCACGGGCAGTGCGCTCAGCCAACCAATTCAATTGTATCTGTATAACAGAATGTCGCAAATGGTTTACTCTATTCAATCGTGGAGCAAAAGCACTGATATTCCTGTAGGCAGCCTACCCGATGATATTTATTATTTGAACGTGTTTTACAAAAACGCAGTGTTACAAAAACAAATTGTAGTGAAGAAATAGAGCATTATTTTTCTTTCGCAAATAAGGCGGGCATTACCCGCCTTATTTTGTTTACTACTCAACAGAGTTCCCAAAGCAGTTAAGTTGACGAGAAGCTAAAAAAATTGAAAGAAGATTAACTTGGTTTCAAATAGAGTTGTGCGCAATCGCTTTAGCCGCAACAAAAGCTGTTGTCCAAGCGGATTGAAAATTGAAACCTCCTGTTTCACCATCAATGTTTAGCACTTCTCCTGCAAAGTAAATTCCTTTCGTGAACTTGCTTTCCATCGTTTCAAGATCAATCGATTTCAGATCGACACCGCCACAGGTTACAAACTCTTCTTTGAAAGTAGTCTTACCTTTGATTTCGAAAGGGCAGCGAACGAGAAATTCAATTAACCGATTCATATTTTTTCTAGGAAGAATTGCCCAACTCCAGGATTCTTCAATCTCTGCCAATTCGCACAAGCGCAGCCACAGCCTAGAGGGTATTTTGTAAAGTGGGTTGCCAAGTATTTTTTGCTTGCCGTGATGCCTGTTTAACTCTTGCAAATCTGCTCGAACTAGTTCTTCAGTGACCGGACCAGCCCAACTGACAAGTGCAGTAAACTCATAATGGCGGCCATAAAGATATTCGGCTGCCCCACACGAAAGTTTTACTACGGCCGCCCCACCCAA
>DPLR01000705.1 GCA_003541895.1 Cytophagales bacterium
CGATGAAAACAACAAGACGGTTTATCATGAAGTTGTCGATAAGATAACTGCTTTCATGCGGCCCTATAATTTTGAAGGCCTTCCTGAGGGGAAGTATTCAGTAATAGTTGAGGACGAAAGCGGCAAGACGGTTGAGAAGGTTCAGTACAAATCGGAAAAAATTGAAAAACTGATTCGCATTGCTAAACTCGAAGGTGAACAAAATAAAGTTTTGCTTTCGATTTCTTCACAAAAACCCGAAGATGTTTTTGTTTGCATCTTTGATAAATATGGGGCGCTGGTTTATAATGAAATTCAAACAGTTGGTAAGGAGTTCGCGCAAGTTTACAACTTGAATGAAATAAAATCTTTCAAGATTGAGGTGTGGGATAAATATGGTCAGTTGAAAAAATTTATCAACTATTAGATTACTAAATAAAAAGCCCTTGAATGACGAGGGCTTTTTATTTACATGTTTCTGCGATACTGTCCTCCCACTTCGAAAAGTGCTTTGGTGATTTGCCCAAGCGAACAAACTTTGCAGGCCTCCATTAGTTCTTCAAAAATATTTTTGTTTTGAACGGCAGCTTGTTGAACGCGCTCTAACAACGATTGTGATTTTATTGTGTGCATTTGATGCAGGTGCCGCAGCATCTTGATTTGATATTCCTTTTCTTCGGTGGTAGCGCGGATCACTTCTTGCGGAATAATAGTTGGCGAACCTTTTGAACTTAAGAATGTATTCACACCAATGATGGGATATTCTCCGGTATGTTTTAGTGTTTCATAATACATGCTCTCTTCTTGAATTTTCCCTCGCTGATACATGGTTTCCATTGAGCCAAGCACGCCACCACGTTCGGTGATGCGATCAAATTCTGAGAGCACTGCTTCTTCGACTAAATCGGTTAACTCTTCAATGATGAATGAACCTTGTAATGAGTTTTCATTTTTGGCTAAGCCCAGCTCTTTGTTAATGATCAATTGTATGGCCATCGCTCTGCGCACAGATTCTTCTGTTGGCGTAGTGATAGCTTCATCATATGCGTTGGTGTGAAGCGAATTACAATTGTCATAAATTGCGTAGAGCGCCTGCAAGGTTGTTCGGATGTCGTTGAAATCAATTTCTTGTGCGTGCAACGAGCGCCCCGAAGTTTGAATGTGATACTTCAACATTTGTGAGCGAGCGTTTGCTCCGTATTTATTTTTCATCGCTTTCGCCCAAATCCTTCGGGCTACTCTGCCGATGACAGAATACTCCGGATCAACTCCATTCGAGAAGAAGAAGGAAAGGTTAGGTGCAAACTCATTGATGTCCATTCCTCTGCTCAAATAATATTCCACGTAAGTGAAACCATTACTTAGCGTGAACGCCAATTGGGTAATCGGGTTAGCCCCGGCCTCAGCTATGTGATATCCTGAAATGGAAACCGAATAAAAATTGCGCACATTTTTTTGAATGAAATATTCTTGCACATCGCCCATTAAGCGCAGCGCAAATTCAGTAGAGAAAATGCAGGTGTTCTGCGCTTGGTCTTCTTTCAAAATGTCAGCTTGCACGGTGCCGCGTACTTGCGAGAGCGTTTCTGCTTTTATTTTTTCATACACTTCGGTCGGTAAAACCTGATCGCCCGTAACTCCCAGCAGCATTAAACCAAGTCCATCGTTTCCTTTCGGAAGCGAACCTTGATAGTGTGGTCGTTCTTCTTTTCTATTCTTGTAAATGCTTTCGATTTTATTTTTTACTTCTTCCTCTAATCCATTTTTGCGAATGTAGATTTCACATTGCTGATCGATCGCGGCATTCAAAAAATAACCAAGCAACATAGGTGCGGGGCCATTAATCGTCATCGACACAGACGTTTTCGGATCGGCTAAATTGAAACCGCTGTATAATTTTTTGGCATCGTCAAGGCAACACACACTCACACCTGAGTTCCCGATTTTTCCGTAAATGTCAGGGCGATAATCAGGATCATTTCCATAGAGCGTAACTGAATCAAATGCCGTTGACAATCGCTTGGCGGGCATCGCCAAACTCACGTAATGAAATCTGCGGTTCGTTCTTTCGGGTCCGCCTTCGCCTGCAAACATGCGCGTTGGATCTTCACCTTCGCGCTTGAATGGATAAATTCCGGACGTGTAAGGGAATTCTCCAGGCACATTTTCTTGAAGCATCCATTTTAATAAATCGCCCCACGCCTCGTATTTTGGAACGGCTACTTTTGGAATCTGCAAATGCGAGAGTGACTCGGTGTGTGTTTGAATTCCTATTTCTTTGTCACGCACTTTAAATTTGAAAACCGGCTCTTTGTATTTTTTTACAACCGATGGCCACGACTCAATCAGCTTTAAATTTTTTGGATCGAGGTTGAGTTTTATTTTTTCGGCCTCTGTCTTCAGTTCATTTTTTATTGCATCATTTTTTGAATCGGATAATAAATTCACTGCGTACAATTTTTGTGCAAGCTCCGCTTGTTGTTTTACCCATTGATCGTAACCGCGATTGTTTTCAGAAATTTCGCAGAGGTAACGTGTGCGATGTGGAGGGATGACAAAAATCTTTTCGCTCATCTCGCGTGTGATTTGAAAATTGGATTTCAGATCAGCTCCCGTTTTTTCGGCAATCTTATCAATGAGGTGTTTATACAATTGATTGGTGCCCGGATCATTGAATTGCGAAGCGATGGTACCAAACACCGGCATGTCTTCGGGTTTTTTATCCCACAGTTGATGGTTGCGTTGGTATTGTTTCTTTACATCGCGCAAAGCGTCCAAAGCTCCGCGCTTATCGAATTTGTTGAGGGCAATTACATCGGCAAAATCGAGCATGTCTATTTTTTCGAGTTGCGTGGCTGCACCGTACTCGGGTGTCATTACATAAAGAGCAACATTGCTATGGTCGAGAATTTCAGTATCGCTTTGGCCTATGCCTGATGTCTCGAGAATGATCAAATCAAAGCCGGCTACTTTCAATATTTGAACG
>DPLR01000386.1 GCA_003541895.1 Cytophagales bacterium
GCCAAAACGCCCTCATCTTTTATGCCTTTTAGGCGCAGTTTTTTGACCAGATTATTTCGGAGGCCCCGCTGCTTGTAATTGTCTTCGATCATCGAAAATGCCCATTTTTGCTTAAAAAAAGGCTTTTTTTAGTTTAAAATAAAGTTTTTTAGAAATCTTAGGAAAATTGAATTCTATGCTACTACTTTGGAATCCCAATGCACGGAAAAACCTATTTGCCATAGCGTTAAAACTGTGCAACCTGATCCCGCAGTAGGAGTGGTTAAACCACCCGCTACTGTTGGGGCAGGTGAATTTCCAGAAAAAAATCTCATTTCTTTCTTTCAAGAACCTTCTTAGCGGCTTCTATGATATTTTCGGGGCCGAGGCCAAATTTCTTCATTAACTGGGTTGGCGTTCCACTTTCTCCAAAGCTGTCATTCACGGCTACCATTTCAATAGGAGAAGGAGCGAAGCGTGCCAGCACTTGAGCAATGCTATCTCCGAGGCCTCCATTGATCTGATGCTCTTCGCAAGTCACAACACATTTCGTTTTTTGAACTGACTCTAAAATAGCTTCTACATCGAGTGGCTTAATTGTATGGATGTTGATTACTTCAGCGCTAATACCCATAGCGGTTAATTTTTCTTCGGCTTCAATGGCGTTCCATACTAAATGACCACAAGCAAAAATGGAAACGTCTTTGCCTTCGATCATTTTATCTGCTTTGCCAATAATAAAAGGTCTTTCAGCTGCAGTAAAGACTGGCCAACTCGGACGGCCGAATCTTAAATAAGCAGGGCCAATGTGTTTTCCTAGAGCGAGTGTAGCAAGTTTCGTTTGATTGTAATCGCAAGGGACGATGACCGTCATGCCCGGCAACATTTTCATCATGCCAATGTCTTCCAGAATTTGGTGCGTTGCTCCGTCTTCTCCCAAGGTAACACCGGCATGCGATGCACATATTTTTACATTCTTTCCTGAGTAAGCAATCGACTGACGAATTTGATCGTACACTCTTCCAGTGCTGAAGTTAGCGAAAGTGCCAGTGAAAGGAATTTTTCCACCGATAGTCATTCCTGCTGCAAGGCCCATCATATTGGCTTCAGCAATTCCCACTTGAAAAAATCGTTCAGGGAAATCTTTCTTGAACGCATCCATTTTTAAGGAACCTGTTAAGTCAGCGCACAGTCCAACTACATTTTCATTTTGCTTGCCGAGCTCGTGCAGCCCAACACCAAAACCTGATCGTGTATCTTTTTTTTCTGTGAAAGTAAATTTAGTCATGCCTTGCCTGTTAATGTCTTGTTAAATAAAGAAAATACCCCAAGTCGTATCCAACTCTAAATTGATTTTGATCGTTGGAAGATTTTAAAATTTCACCCATGGAAAGATCAAGAGTTGTTGACGGTAAATTGATTTTCTGGATCATTATTGCTATGCTGATGGCGATTATACCTTGGTTCTTGTGAGGTTAATAGTCGCCTAGTGTCTCTTCTAATTGCGCTAGTGCCTTTTTCAATTCTTCATCGTTAGGCGCCACTCCGTGCCACTTGTGCGAGCCCATCATATAGTCTACACCAAACCCCATTTCGGTACGCATCAAATTCATAACAGGTTTTCCTTTTCCCGTTTGTGACTTCGCTTTTTCAATGGCTGCAATTACGTCTTCAATTTTATTGCCATTAAACTCATTCACAATCCAGCCGAAAGCTTCCCACTTCGCTTTCAAATCCAGTAAGGAAAGAACTTTGTCAACCGGGCCATCTATTTGCTGGCCGTTATAATCAATGGTTGCGATGAGATGATCAATTTTATTATGGGCGGCATACATGGCAGCTTCCCACACTTGCCCTTCTTGCTGTTCGCCATCGCCCATCAACACATAAACAAGTTGATTGTCTTTGTTCAATTTTTTTGATTGTGCTGCACCAATCGCAACTGACAATCCCTGACCTAAAGAACCTGAGGCAACGCGCACACCTGGCAAATGTTCATGCGTTGCCGGATGTCCTTGTAATCTTGAATTGATTTGTCTGAAAGTAGCAAGCTCCTTTACTTCAAAATAACCAGCACGCGCCAATGTAGAATACCACACAGGTGAAATATGTCCGTTCGATAGAAACAATAAATCTTCACCAATGCCATCCATGTTAAATTTTGGATTGTGCTTGAGGTGATGGAAATAAAGTGCAACAAAAAACTCTACGCAACCCAAAGAACCACCGGGGTGTCCGCTTTGGCAGGCATGTACCATACGAACTATGTCTCTGCGGATTTGTGTTGCTAATTTCTTTAATTGAACGAAGTCGGGCTGAACAGACATGTTTGAAGTTTGCGCGAATATCTACGTTTTCTTACGAAAGAAAAATTCCAGTGGAAAAATTCGACAAGGAATTAATGATCGCCAAGGCCAACCACTTCAATCTCCGTTCTGCGATTGATCTCGCGCCCACCTGATTCATCGTCATTGGAAACTATCGGTCGTTCAGCGCCAAATCCTTTGGCCGACAAACGCGCTTTGTTGATTCCATTGGAAACCAGAAACTCAACAACGGAATTAGCTCGCTTCAGTGATAGGTCCTTATTTGCAGCCGGGCTTCCGGTGTTATCCGTGTGACCGTTGATCTGTACTTTCAATTCTGGGTTATCAAGAAGCAATTGCTCTAGGTTTTTAACCTCGGCAATCGTCTGCTCTTTTAAATTGAACTTGCCTACATCAAAGAAAATATTTCGCAGAACTACTTTTGAGCCGACTTCTGTTTTCACCATGATAATGTGCGTATCGATCTCCTGGTACTCGGCAAACTTGGGAAGACTGAAGTTGATTGAGTTAAAAAGATACCCTTGGCTTTCAGTGGTTACACCATAGTTGCCTCCGTGTGGAATGACCAATTCAAAATCGCCTGTGGCCGGATCAGAATAAATTTTTGAAAGTACTTTTCCGGTTTCGTTATCCACTAAAGTGACTGTAGCATTGAGAGGAGTGGCAGTAGATTCGTCAATCACTTTACCGCGCAGCAAGGAATAGATTTTTTGTTGTTTTACTTTTTCTACGGAAGGATCAATGTAATTTTTGTTCACCGGTTTTTTCTTTTCGACAACAGGCGGAGGTGGAGGTGGCTTTGGTTTATATTTCGGTTCAAGAAATTTGATTGAGTAAATATCAATGCCACCCAGGCCGCCTTCTTTCACGGTTGAATAATAGCCTACTTTTTTATCGCGCGAACTCGTAAAGAACCCATCGTACTCCCACAAATTTATTGGGTAGCCAATGTTTTCAGGTTTGCTCCACTTCCCACTTTTTAATTCGCTCACAAAAATATCGTTGTTGCCCATGCCCGGATGTCCATCGGAAGAGAAGTAAAGTGTAACACCATCATGGTGAATGAAGGGTGAATCTTCATTGCCAGCTGTGTTGATTTTGTTGCCTAGGTTTACTGCTTTGCCCCACTGCCCGTGGCTGTCCAATTCACTTACCCAAATGTCAAGTTCACCCAGGCCTCCATCGCGGTTACTCGCAAAATACAACCGCTTGCCATCAGGCGAAAGACTTGCGCACGTCTCCCAGAACTGCGCAGTATTGATATTTTTGTTCAGAGGTTTTGGTTCGGTCCAATCGTTGCCGTCAAGAGTTGAAGTGTATATATCTCCTGAGCCAAGTTCAGAATACAAGAACAATGTTTTGCCATCGGGCGAAAGTGAGGCTGCGGCATCATTGTATTTGGTGTTGATATTCTTGCTGATTTTTTTTGGAGCGTCCCAGCGGTTATT
>DPLR01000423.1:0-945 GCA_003541895.1 Cytophagales bacterium
TTAGTCATACTTTCTTGACTAAAATAAATCAAATATGACGGCACATGAGAATGTTGATTTAACCTCACTCTTTGCCGTTCACCTCTGCAAATGGTCGCTTGAATCTGCAAAACCGCTTTTCACTATTCAGTTGTGGCTGGTTTTTATTAGATTGTCAACGTTGAAGCCCTTTGACTTTGCAAATTCAATTAATTCAGAATTTAGCTCGCTATCTATTTGTTTGGTTCTGCTTAAAATCCAAAGGAATTTGCGATTTGGTGTCCCCACGACGGAGTAACTATAATTTTCATCCAACTTTATTATCCAATAATCGCCATAAAATGGCCAGAAAAAAGTTACTTTAAGTTTTGCTCCGGAATTTTTGTCAACGACTTTAGCTTTGCCTGTCGCCTGTTTTGTCTTACCGTCTTTCATGCGCTCATTCAGCACCGATATGCTGCCATTATTGTTCAGAGTGTAAGTTGCTGTAATGTTTGAACATCCATCTTCAAACTTAAAAGGTAAATGTGCTATTTCATACCATTTACCCAAATACTTGTTTAGATCAACATGCGACACAACTTCAAATTTAGCTTTTTCTTCTTTTGTCAAATAAATCAATCAATATGAAGTTTGTCCATCAACGTATAATTTTCGGTTGAGCACAAAAAAGCTAAAATCCTATGCACCAAATTCTATTTCTCTAAAAAATGATTGGATATTTAAATTAATCTAAAATTTTTTAAGCAAATAATTACCATATTAATAATTGTGAATATCATGTCCACCGAAGACAAAATGCTAGAAGAGTTAAAGAAGATTAGCGCTTCCCTTGAAAAAGCTCCACCACCAGTACCACCAAAAGGTTTTGTAAATGAATTCAAAGACTTCCTTTCAAAATACAAAATTCTCGGCTTAGCTGTTGCATTCGTTTTAGCTTTGTATGTTGGTCTTCTGATTCAAGCA
>DPLR01000423.1:1197-4083 GCA_003541895.1 Cytophagales bacterium
TTGTTAAAGACTTCATTATTCCGCTATTAGGTTTGGCGATTCCCGGCTTATCAGACTTGGCTACGTATTCTGTTGGCGTTTTGAATCAGACGTTTGGCATAGGCGACTTCTTAGTCGCTCTAATTACCTTCATAATAGTGGCACTTATTGTGTTCCTAATAGTGAAGGCAGCCAAAAAAATGAAGATAGACTAAACCTCCACTCTTTTTCTTTTTTTCAAATACATAATTGTATTTAATTAAAAGCATTCTTGAGTTTTTATTAAGTGATGGCTCAGTAAAACAGGTTTGCACTTAAGAGGCACCTGAAGCCTTAAGTATTGATAATATTAGCTACCAAGGGCTTGTCCATTTATTCCGCCATTATTTTCTCTTCTTCATTTGGGATTACAATTAACTCGATTTCATCTCGCGAAGAAGGCCCTTTGCTGATTGTCTGCTGTGGTTGCTTCACCTTCGACCGTTCAGATTGTCCTATGAAGTAGAGAACCCAACCAATGATGAAAACGACAACAAGGACAGGCGATAACAGTGCCACCGCGAGTCTATTGCGTTTTTTCCAATATGTCGGTTTTGCCATATTAGCTTGTTCACACAATCTTATTACGTAACTCTTAATATTTAAAGTTGATTAATTTGTAATCTCATCAAGTTAAGGTTAACAATTAGGTTTCTTGTTTCACCAGGACAAATTCTTAACCAAATTCCTTTTTTCCATAAATCCCTTGTTGGAAAGCGAAACGCAAAACAAAAAAACCAGAGTGGTCAGCGAAAAGGGGAATACTTTGACTTTTGCTAAAAATCCTTTTCGAGTTCTGATCGAGTAAAGAGTTCTGTTGAAAAAACTCTAAAGCTCATTACTTGTGGAGGGCTTTCGAGGAAGTCTCTGACTTGCTCGATAGCTAGTGCGTAAACTCCTTTTTCTGAAGCTTCAAGCGTTTCTTCGTCTTGCCATAATGTCAATATTGTTGAAGAGTCTTGGTTATTCCGTGAAATAAGTGAAATGTACCCACGGAAACCTTTGGTGTGTCGAGTTGTGGAGTTTAGAATACGATCTAATTCAGCAAAACCTTCTTCACGTTTTCCTTTTTTGAAATTCCAAATAGACAATCTGGCTAAAACCAAGCTATCGTTCACCTAAATAAAAGATAAAAGGACTTTCTTTTATAGCTTGAGAGAAAGATAGGCGATACTTAAAAAGTGATAAAATAGTTCTGACCAAGTTTTAGCTTATTTTGAGAATCTGATATTTGTATGCTCTGAGTACTTTGTCCTGGTTAACGGTGGTACCAATCAATGATCGCTCTGCAAGCTTCTACGGAGTAGCCGTAATCTGGGAGGTCTTTGAAAACTCTGTCTTCTTCTGCTTCATTATGAGAGTTCATACTAAGGTTTTGAAAAATTTTGTATTTAAAGCGTGTGGATTATTGCTAAGCATTGTCTATCCGTACAACAAAACTACAGCAATCCATCGTTTAAGTTGAAGTCTCGGAATAAAATCTAGTTGGAAGGTTGTTTTCTCCATCGATGCAAGTTATCAAAGGCTTTGATAAAACTTGAAATATTGTTCAGAATGAGCGGAACTATGAAGTTTTAAAAAGGCAAGAAGTTTTAAAAAAGCAATTGATTTTTACTAACATTATTGAGGCTTCGGTTCTAACGGTAAGCTAATAGTGAATTTTGTTCCTTTGTTTAATGTACTCTCAACCTCAATTTTGCCACCATGCGCCTCCACAATACGTTTACAAATTGACAATCCAAAACCCATACCCTGAGCTTTCGTAGTAAAAAGTGGCGTAAAAATTTTTTTAGCCGCATCTTCTGACATACCACAACCAGTATCGATGAAAGAAAAGTTAACAGTTTGTTCATCATGTCTGCTGCTTATTTCAAGTGCTCCACCATCTGGCATCGCATCAAAGGAATTCTTGACCAAATTGGTAAACACTCTTTGCATTTTATTCGTATCTACCCATATAGTAGGTGAATCTTCAACTTGTTCTAGAACTTTAATTTTACTTGGAAAATTGATTGCCAGAAGAGTATAGCTAATCAAGGACTTAGGCGAGATTTCCTCATAATCTAAGTGTAATTCTCGGCTATAGTCCAGTAAATCATTGATTATCTTATTGGAATGGTCAATTGCTTTATCAATTATCAGCAAGAGCTCAGTGCCACCATCACCTAATAACGGTCTATACTTCTTTTTAAGAAGAAAAACTGCGTTCTTTATTCCACTCAGAGGATTCCGTAAATCGTGACCCACCATTCCTGCAATTTCGCCAATCGCTGCCATCCTTTCAGTCTTGATAAGCTTACTATTTGCTTCCTCAAGTTCATTTTTTTTCTCTTCAACCTTCTTCTCAAGAGTAAGAGCATAATCATTTATTTTGGCTTGAGATACGCTGATTTGTTCTAACATATTGTTAATTCTTCTTGAAAGATTAAAAATCTCATCATTCCCTTTTGTCTGGGTTCGGTCTTTCAGACTGCCGCTTTCACTAATTTTCCTGACATCATCGTCCAGGTTACTCAGTCTCGACAAAACAAATCTATCTAAGGAAAAATATGATACTGCCAAAAAAATAAAACCCATCAACATTATTGCTATGCTTATTGAGAGAATCTCTGATTTGGTTTCGATGTAACCTTGCCTACCATCATTTACGCTAACTAATACAATCGAATTGGAATTGATATCATCAATTGTTGTAAATGCTGATAATTCAGTTTCGGTAGTTGATGTGGTAAAAGGTTGTGTTCCTTTTGCTAATGTAGAATTGGCAACTAAAAAATCAGTCGTCATTTCAGTGTTATCAATTGGAACCCAATTAATGGGTAAGCCAATCACGTTTGTTACGTCTACAATTTTGGACTCGTCAAACAG
>DPLR01000610.1 GCA_003541895.1 Cytophagales bacterium
TGGAAGTGAAACTGCTACCACACTCAACGTAATCACCAACTACGTGGATGGTGTCGCTTGTAAGTAATTTTGCTAAACCACTTTTCTCCTGATCTGCTTGGCGTAGGTGCGGCTCACCGGAAAACTTTTTCCGCTTTGCATTTTTACCACCATTCCTCCATTGAAGTGACGCTCGATTTCTTTCATGTAATTGATGTTCACAATCGTAGATCGATGCACACGAATAAAAATATCCGGATTCATTATCTCTTCCAGTTTACCAATGCCTGATGAACTGACAAACTGGTCAGTTTTTGTTGTGATGATAGTGTAATCGCCAGATGCTTCCAGATGAAGAATTTCATCTACGGGTAAACTAAAAAGCTTCTCTGATTTCTGAACAAAAATATGCGTATCAAAAGCTCCGCGGGCAACCGGAGGCCGCAAGCCACCCAGTAAGTTATCGATAGCACCGTTCTCTGTTTTCTTGCGCTTTAGTGCACGGTCAACGGCTAACTTAAAGCGTTCTTGATCTAATGGTTTTAATAAATAGTCAATTGCATTTTTCTCAAATGCCTGAATCGCGTATTGATCATATGCTGTAACAAAAATGACATACGGCTCATGATTGATGTCGTCAAGAACATCAAACCCCGTCATGCCAGGCATTTGTACGTCCAGAAAAATAAGGTCGGGCTTGAGTTTATCAATCTGGGCAACAGCCTCGGTTCCATTGGAAGCCTCACCCAGCAATTCAATTTCAGGAAAAGCCTCTAAGTACTCGGTTAACAATTCGCGTGCAAGCTTTTCATCATCGATAATCAGACAGGTAGTTTTGTTATTGCTCATACATTTATTTTTTCTGGTTCAATTATTTTTTTTGATTGTTGCTCCTTCGTTGAAAATTCTTTGTCTTCGATATAAAAATTTACTGCATAACCTCTGTCATTCGAGCGAACACGCAAACGCGATTCCGGCCCGAAATAACTTTTCAATCGCTGATCTGTGTTTGACATTCCTATTCCACTCGAACTTCCATCCATTACTTTTTTCGCTTTTGATCCAAGGCCATTGTCTCTCACTTCAAAAAATATTATGCTGCCTGATCTGCGAACCGTGAGATAGATGGTACCGCCTTCGGGTTTAGGGCCAATGCCATATTTTACTGAGTTTTCTACCAGCGGCTGCAAAATCATGGGTGGCACTTTTGAATTTAAACAAGTGGGGTCTATGTCTCGTTCAAATTTCAGGCGATCGCCAAACCGCACCTGCTGAATGCGTACATAGTTCTCGATGAATTCAATTTCCTTTGACAGTTTTACCATTTGTTCACCATGGGCATCTAACGCGTACCGAAACACATCTGATAACTGCGTAATCAATTTACGCGCTTGGTCTTTGCTTGTATTTACAAGCGTGTTTATCGAATTGAGAGTGTTGAATAAAAAATGAGGATTGATTTGAGATCTCAATAAGGAAATCTGCATCTCCCGATTGCGAATAGCCAACTCGCTTTTCTCCTGCTCTTGGATTTGCAATCCCTGGAAATAGCGGATAACATAATAAACGCCAACAGTAATTATGTACTGATCATGAAAACGCAAAGCCTCCCAACTTAATAATTCAATCATATATTCTTTCCAATGATCATAGTAAACCAGGCCATTCATGTAATCATTAAAAAAATAAGAGAGCGTACCCATCGTCATGAAGAAAATAATCAGTCCGCTGAGATGCCCTATGATCTGAATGATTTGCCGAAAATTGGAGAGCCAATGCGACCATAGAAAAATTAAAAAGATAAAAACACATAAGGCTTCAAAGAGAAATAGGGCATTCCAAAGCACATAATATTCGGGGCGAACAAATCTCCACTCGGTGATTGCACTTACTGTAAAATTTATAAAATACCAGAGGCAAATGATCCCATAAGCCATTTTCCATATTCGCGGTATTTTCTCTAGAAACCTCAACGCGTTAAAATTCATGAGTTAAAGTTAATCAATAGCAAACATAGACGACAGTACGGTGGTTACCACGACAAGCGGTAGGATATGTAGCTTAACGGCAATTGAGATTTTCACAATATCGTAACTTTGAATTTCAATGAAACCATGGCTTCTGTTGCTGTTGTTGGCTTTAACAGAATTAACAAGTGCCCAGAAATTTTCTATTCTTGGCAAAGTAGTAGACGGGGATAACCGATCACTTTCTTACGCAACTGTCACAATTAGTAAAAAGTTTCTAAGAACCACCACCAATGATCAAGGTGAGTTTGCTTTTCAAATTCCTGTTGAATCGCGAAATGATATTTTATCAGTTACCATGATTGGCTTTCAGCCTTTTGAAGCACCTATTTGGTCTTTGTTTCAAAGCAGTGGCAAGATGGCAATAATCAAAATGCAGCCTGTATCGCTTCTTCTTGACGAAGTAGTAGTGCTTGACAAGATAAAACCAGGAGAAATTTTAAAAATTTCGATATCGCGAATAGACCAAAACTTCCCAACAGAACCATTTTTGATGGAGGGTTTTTACCGCGATCTAAAAAAACTTGGAGGCACATATGTTTCGCTATTAGAGGCAGCCGTTAAAATTCAAGACGAGGATTATTTTGCTCCACGCGATAAGCGCAAGCTACGCGAACGCGTGGCATTGCAAGAAGTAAGAAGCAGCCTTGGCTATTCAAATAAGTTTATTGATTTTTTTGAGAAAGATAACCTACTCGAGAATTTGCTTCTCAATAACATGATTCGATATCGGTTATTCCCAAGCGAGGATAATTTTTTCAACGAAGTAAAATTGGAAGGAGAAACAACTTATAAGAATCGAAAAGCTATTGTGCTGAAGTATCAAAAAGAATTTGAAATGCGGGCTTTTATTGACAAGCTAAATTTTGGAATTCTATATATAGAGTATACAGATTCGAGGCCAGCCGAAATAGAAAAAATAAGAGGTGTGGAAGGCAAGCAAGTTAAAGTTAAACGCATAATTGATTTTAGTTATCTAGAAAAGAAACTACATCTGAACTATTTTAAAATCATTTCTCAAGTAAATTGGTACGATATTGAGTCTGGAAAATTAAAATTTGAAACTGAGCTAGAGAGGGAATTATTGATTTATAAAATCGACCTCAACTCGAAAAAGAGGATTACCCTAGAGGAAAAAATGAAAAGTTATGGGTTACAATATCAAGATCAAAGCTATAACCAAAAGTTCTGGAGTAACTTCAACGCTATTAAGGCCTCGCCATTAGATAAAAAAGCAATTGCCGACCTTGAGCGCGAACAGCCGCTCGAAAAGCAGTTTCAAATGGATTAGCTTTCAAACAAATTTCTAGCTTCGATAAGCAATTCGTTTTTGTCGATGGGCACAACGCCAACATGCTGACATACTAAGCCGCCTGCAAGATTACTAAGTGAAGCTATTGTTTTTGCATCTAATTTTAAAGCCGTGCACAAAGCAGCCACGCTAACTACCGTGTCTCCTGCTCCCGATACATCGGCAATCTCTCGTTCATGTGCAGGTAATTTTATTTTTTGATCATGGTAATCGATGTAGACTCCGTGTTCAGATAAAGTGACCATCACGCCTTCAGCATTCAGTTTTGCTTTTAAGTCTGCCACTGCTTTCTCAACTTGATTTTGAATGGCCGCGTTCACTTCCACTTTAAGACCTTCGCGCAATTCTTTTAAGTTCGGTTTGAATAAAGTGACACCGGTGTACGAAAGAAAGTTTCTCTTCTTCGGATCGACAATGGTTGGAATATTTTTTTTCTTGGCCAGCTCAACCGTCTCTTTGATGATCCCAGCATTAATTACTCCTTTGTCGTAATCTTCAAAAATCACTACATCGCATTCAGGCAAAAGTTTCTCGATTCTTTCAAGCAAAAGCTTTTCTTCTGTTGGATTTGCTTCTTTGTCTGATTCTTCATCCACCCGGACAACGTGCTGGTGGCTTGCGATTACCCTCGTCTTTACCGTTGTTGGCCGATCGGTAGAAATTACAATTCCTTCTTTTGGCATTTTGTTTTCATCCAATCGTTGCAAAAGCTTCTTGCCATCATCATCATTCCCAACCAGCGCACAGAGTACAGGAGTTGCACCAAGCGAGGCGATGTTGAGAGCGACATTTGCCGCACCTCCAAGACGAAAATCTTTCTTCTTCACACTGATTACAGGCACGGGCGCCTCCGGTGAGATGCGATCGACTGATCCCCAGATGTAACTATCCAGCATCACATCACCAATGATGAGTACCCGTAGTTGAGAAAAAGAATCAAAAAACTGCTTAACATCCATAGCATCAATTATGAATGCAAATTAAAAAGAAAAAAGCACTGCCATGAATTATTTGAGAGTCGCTAGCGTATCCTTCATGCGCTTCATCGCTTCGCGAAGATCTTTTTCAGATGCTGCATAAGAAAGACGCACACAATTTTCGTCACCGAAAGCACCGCCTGGCACTAATGACACATGGCCTTTCTCTAACATCCACAAACAGAAGTCGTCACCATTTTTAATTGTAGTGGTTCCATCTGACTTGCCAAAATAAGAACTTACATCCGGGAAAAAATAAAATGCTCCTTGCGGGTAGTTTGCTTTCACGCCTGGAATTTCTTTCAGAAGTTGATAAACAATGTCCCTGCGTTTGTGATATTCTTCCACCATTTTTTTGGTGGGTCCAAGATCGCCTGTGATTGCTGCAAGCGCACCACGTTGAGAGATCGAGCAATTTGCCGAAGTAATTTGCCCTTGAACTTTGTTGCTTCCATCGGCTAACCACTTGGGTGCGCCAATGTAGCCCACACGCCAACCTGTCATCGCGAAACCTTTTGCAAAACCATTCACAGTAATTGTTCTGTCAAACATGCCTGGCAACGAAGCCATGCTCGTTTGATCTCCGGTGAAGTTGATATGCTCATAAATTTCATCGGCAATCACCATGATGTTCGAATGCTTCAACACTACTTTTGAAATGTCTTCCAATTCTTTCTTAGAGAAAACTGAACCGGTAGGATTGCAAGGTGAAGAGAAGATAATTGCTTTCGTTTTTGCTGTGATCGCTTTTTCAACTTGGTCAGCAGTTACCTTGAAATCATTTTCGATACCACCTTTCACGATCACCGGTGTTGCTTCAGCAAGACGAACCAATGCATCATAACTCACCCAATACGGGGCGAAGATGATCACTTCATCGCCCGGATTTAAAATGGCGAGCATCACATTAGCAATCGACTGCTTAGCACCATTTGACACTACAATATTTTCGGCCTTGTAAGGCACGTTGTTTTCTTTTTGATATTTCGCGGCAAGTGCCTCGCGCAAATCCTGATAGCCAGCTACCGGAGGATAAGCAAAATACTTTCCGTCATCAATTGCCTTTTTGGCTGCTTCACAAATGTGAAGAGGAGTTTTGAAATCAGGTTCGCCCAAGCTGAGGCTGATCACATCGATGCCCTTGTTTTTGAATTCACGGGCTTTGGCTGCCATCGCCAGTGTTGCTGATTCTTCGATGGCGTTGATTCGGTTGGAAAGTTGGTTCATAGTATTTTTAAAAATCAGGCAAAGAAACTAAATCGATATGAATTGGCGAACGACCAAAACTATTTTCTCTGAAGAATTTTCCGTTTTAAAACTATCACTCGTTTGCATTTGCAAAAGATTGTAACTTGACCGCATGACCCCACTGCTCAACCGGCTCACACACAAACTGCATTCGATGCCCGTGCTGGTGCTAATGCCGCACAGCCGCTGCAATTGCCGCTGCGTGATGTGCGACATCTGGAAAGCTAATCAGAATAAGCAGGAGATTTCAGCAGAAGATTTGGAAAAACATCTTTCTGCATTTAAGAAATTGAAAGTAAAAGAAATCGCTCTTTCAGGTGGAGAAGCTCTGATGCATTCAAATCTCTGGACGTTTTGCAAATCACTGAAGCAATTAAACATACGGATCAGTTTGCTCTCAACGGGGCTCGTGCTGTCAAGAAATACGAAGGAGATCATTGAAAATGTAGATGAAGTAATTGTGTCAATAGACGGTGGGAAAGAAACACATGATCGGATCCGCAATATTCCAAATGCATTTGAGAAACTGGCTCAAGGGGTAAAAGAATTGAAAAGAATGAAATCTTCTTTTCCTGTAAAGGGAAGATCGGTTTTACAAAAACAGAATTTTAGAGAGTTCTCATCCATTGTAAATGCAGCTAAAGAAATCGGACTGGATCAGATTTCTTTTCTTTCAGCCGATGTATCAACGGAAGCTTTTAATCGTGAAGAACCATGGAGCAATGAACATGTGTCAGAAATAGCTTTGACTAAGGAGGAAGTAAATGAATTCAAAAATATTCTGAAAGAATGCTTTGGCAAATTCAAAAGGGAATTTGAAACCCGTCTCATTGCCGAGTCTCCACCAAAACTTTACGGCCTTGCTACTTATTACGAAGCACTTCTTGGTCTTGATGGATTTCCCGAGAAAAAATGCAATGCGCCTTGGGTATCCTCTGTGATCGAAGCTGATGGACAAGTGCGTCCGTGCTTCTTCCATCCCTCGTTTGGCAATATTCATGATCAGGAATTTGAATCGATCGTCAATTCTGAAAAAGCAATTTCGTTCAGAAGGAATTTGAAAGTAGGCAAAGATTCGACTTGCCAAAAATGCGTGTGCTCTCTTAATTATTAGTTCGCTTAATTTCAAAAATAAAATCTAGTCCATCAAAGAGAACACTTTGCTCTGCTTTCAAAATAAATTCAAAATGATTTGCGCTCGCGATTTTCTTTATTGAATCAATGTTGCAGCCTTGTGTTAATACCATAATCACTTTTGAATTTTCGTGAGTGTAATCGGCCAATGATGAAAATAGTTTTTGAAAAAACTCAAAATTTTCCCCACAATTCCAGGCGAGTTCTTCATCATTTGCAATTTTCTTTGAATAGTAAGGTGGATTAATCACCATCCAATCAAATTTTATTTTAGGAAGTGAATCGAAAAGATTGGAGTGAATGACTTTTATATCTGCAGAATTTTTTTTTGCATTTTCAACGCACGCTTGAACAGCTTTTGAATTTAGATCACATGCAAAAACGTTTGCTTTTTGCTTCAAAGCCCAAATCGAAATCAAGCCACTTCCACAACCGAGTTCTAAAAAACTTTGGCCGACTATATCTTGGTTCTTTAAATAAGCAATTAAAAACCTGGTGCTTGGAAACAAACCCGGATGAAAAACAGTTGGTGGAATTTTTACTTTGATTCCTTCGAAAGTGTAGCTCCGCTCCTTTCGCAAATACCAACGTGTAGCGGGCACCAAAAAAAGGGAAACAGCTTGTTTGAAAAGTCTTCTCATCACTCCATCACAAAGCCTTCAATTTCTGGCTGCCGGTATTTCCAAAGTCGTTGCAGCGCTTTTATTTCATAGGGCCTGAAGAAAATATTTTTTCTGTACCTAAAGGAGGAGATCGTTCGAAGTATTTTCTTCTTTATTGGTGAGAGCCTGAAATCAGAAACGGTTGGATACTGCGCATTCAGCACGGCTTCAAAACCAAGAATACGATCGATCATTTTTGGAGTAAGCCAAGGCGTAAGCGGGTTTTTTCTTAGATCAAAATTCTGCCATTCCGGAGAAAGCCAGTTTTCCAACTTTTCGGGAAAATGAAATCCTGATTTTTTCACCATCTCGTACATTGCTGAACCTTCCACCGGCACCGGGCTGTACACATAAATAATAATTTCGGTGGATGAGTTGATTTCCTTTATCTGCTTGATGTAAGCTATGTCATTTTCGATTTGCTCCTCCACTTTCTCAGCCGACTCCGCAGGAAAACCAAGCACAAAAGAATATTCAGGAATGATGTCAAATTTTTTCATCCGCTCTGCGAAACGCTTCATTTGCTCGGTGGTCTGCGTTCCACCCTTATC
>DPLR01000595.1:0-2294 GCA_003541895.1 Cytophagales bacterium
TATTGATACGGCGACCACCGAGATCTACACTCTTTCCCTACACGACGCTCTTCCGATCTGCTGCTTTTGATTTTTCTATGGCTTGTTCACTTCGGCCGATTTTTGAAAAGAACATAGCTTGGTTGTTCAGCACGGTTGCATATTCTTGCGATTGTTCGCCAATTAATTCTTTCACCAACGGAATTGCTTCCTGAAAATATTTTTCCGCCTCATTGTATTTCCCTAAGTCTTTGCTCAATACAGCATTATTGTTGAGCGAAGCAGCATAGGCTCTGCTCTTTTTGCCGAGCGTTGATTCTCTCGTCTCCAAAGCTTTTTGCGTGTATTGCGTTGCCAAATCGTATCGGCCCATGGTGGCATAGAGCAAACCCATATCAGCAAGTACTTTGCTATAGTTGATGTTGCTTGTGAGATTGCTAGTCTCGTAAGATGACTTCGCGTTTAAGAAAGCACCTTCGGCAAGTTTCAATCTTTTACGATCGTACAATTCTTCAGCGATGTCTAAATCATTTCTGCATTTTTGAGCAGGCGTTACTTTCGATTGGTCTTTCACTTGCGTGTTCATCAGGAAATCCATTTTCTTGGTCATCCCTTCACCTGCATCGCGAATGCTCAGCATCCCCGAATTATCAATCACCGAAATTGCATAATTGAAATCGGTGGAATCGAGTTTATCTCTGGCAGCATCCGAACTTTTGGTGGCTTCGCTTTTGCCCTTGTCAATCGCTTTTTTAAGTCCCTTTTTAAGCATGTCACCAAATTGGGCTTGAGTTAAAAAAGGAATCAACAATAGAACTAATCCAAATTTATTTTTCATTTGAAGAATGTTAGTGTTGTGTGTCGATAATTCAAGTTAAATTTCCGTCAAAAAAATGTAATGGTAAAACTCTATCGCAATTTATGCGAGGCGGTGACTCAGGTACTTTATTCCGTTTTCACAGAAAACAAATATGCCGATCGGGTCATCGAAAAAGTGTTGAAGCAAAATCCGCGCTGGGGCGCACGCGACAGACGGTTTATTGCCGAAACGAGTTATGATATTGTTCGGTGGTATCGCTTGCTTGGATATTTATCGGATACGCCTGATGATTATTGGAGGTTGATGGGCACGTGGTTTCTTTTGAATAAACATGCTAATCTGCCACCTTGGATTGAATTCCAAGACCTTGAATCAAAAGTTATTTTGGAGAAATATGAAAGTGTAAAACATATTCGAAAAATTTCAGAATCAATTCCTGATTGGTTGGATGAACTTGCAGAAAAGGAATTGGGAGAAAAATGGAATCGCGAAATCCAAGCGTTGAATGAGGAAGCGAAAGTGGTGCTCAGGGTTAACACGCTTAAAACAACCCGAGAAGATTTGCAAACTGAGTTGAACGAGAATGAAATTTTTACCGAAGTGCTTCGCGATTATCCTGATGCGCTAATCTTACAACAACGACAAAATATTTTTATAAACGAATTATTTAAAGAAGGACATTTTGAAGTGCAAGATGCGGGCTCGCAATTAATTGCTCCTTTTCTAAATGTTGAACCAGGCCAGCGGGTGATCGATGCGTGTGCCGGTGGCGGGGGAAAAACACTTCATCTCGCAGCATTGATGCAAAACAAAGGACGAATCATTGCATTGGATACTGAAGAATGGAAATTAGATGAGCTGAAGAAAAGAGCCAGAAGAGCAGGGGCATCCAACTTGATTGAAACGCGCGTGATTGAATCATCGAAAACAATTAAGCGATTAGAAAACTCTGCCGACCGTTTGTTGCTCGATGTTCCGTGTTCAGGTTTAGGTGTGTTGAAGAGAAACCCAGACGCGAAATGGAAGCTTACACCAGAAGCGATAGATAAAGTGAAAGAGCTTCAACAAAAAATATTGAATGACTATCTGATCATGTTGAAGCCCGGTGGACTCGTTGTCTATTCCACCTGCAGTATTCTTCCTTCTGAAAATGAAAAGCAAGTGGAAAAAATTCTTGATGAACGAAAAGAGTTGCAGTTGCTAAAACAGAAAATGATTTACCCTTCGCAAGGCTTCGATGGATTTTATATGGCGTTGATGAAGAAGAATTAATTATTTTTGTGGACATCGGGGTGTAGCACAGCCCGGCTAGTGCGCCCCGACGCGTCGGGGAGGTCGATGTTGAAGTTGGAGGCCAATAGATTTGAACTGGAATTAAAAAAATTGAAGAACAAGGAATACATTAAAAGATCGTTTAGTCAGTTTTTTATCGGGGTGTAGCACAGCCCGGCTAGTGCGCCCCGACGCGTCGGGGAGGTCGATGTTGGAAGACTGA
>DPLR01000595.1:2383-10200 GCA_003541895.1 Cytophagales bacterium
AGGTTCGAATCCTCTCACCCCGACTCTTTCTAAAGAGATAAGACTCCCTAATAATTTATTTAAAAACGATCGCCTGAAAATCCACGCCACCAGTCTGTGCTTTTATTCGAATTATGTTCTTCCCTGTCTTCAATTGAATTTTAGTTTCAACTTCTTTCCACTGAGCATTTGTATTCGGCAATGATACTTCTGTTGATTTGACGTTGCACTCAATGTTTAGCTTTTCTTGTTTCTTGGTGAGCACTTTTAAAGCAACAAGAAAGTTTTTATCACTTGAAGAG
Source organism: Cytophagales bacterium (assembly GCA_003541895.1). Classification (GTDB taxonomy): domain Bacteria; phylum Bacteroidota; class Bacteroidia; order Cytophagales; family Cyclobacteriaceae; genus ELB16-189. Next base: position 2,665 of record DPLR01000595.1, read on the forward strand.
ATAACCGTGTATTGAAGCCATTCACTGCTTTCAAAATTCGTGACATAAAAATTATTCGCTTCTTGCGCGATGTCCACTCCATCATTGCGATAGACACGGCCGTTGTTGCCCGCAGAATGTTTTCCGTTGGCAACCCAATAATTTGCAGTGTCGTTGTCGAAGTAAGCAAATCTATTTCTGCCCAAATCATAATCAATGGCTTGAATCGTTGCTCCTGATTTTGCTATGAAATTTTTGAATGGGATGACTTCATTTGTTTTTGTTTGCCTGAACATGACATCGATCACATCTTTGTGATAAATGCAATTCTCAAGTTTGATGTTATCGGCAAACTCATTGAGACCTTGCTCCGATTCTTCCGCTGTTGGCTTCGTACCTTTCTTTGACCAATAGTCGAGTATCTTCTGATAATTTTTTGGCACCTTCACTTCGAGCGGATTGTTGTTACCCATTTTTTTCAATGGCCACCACGCCCAACCAATTTCATTTTGTTCCATGAGATGAATGGCATCACGAAACCAAAGATTTGAATTCTCGCCCGACTCACCCAACCAAATCGGAACATTGTATTGCTTTCGCAGATCGAGTATTTTTTGAATCGATGCCTGATCGTTGTAATTCCAATATTTGTGAAAACTGAGAACCATGTTGTTGTCCCATGTAGGAAGCACTCCCGAATAATTATTTCCCCAGCAATTTCCTTCAATGATGACGATGTGATTTTTATCGACTTCGCGAATGGCTTTTGTAATTCTAATCATCAGGTTTTTCAAAGGCTCGTTCAATATTTCGCCACAACCATTTTTGTCTTCTGCTTTTTCAAATCCCCAATTCGGCTCATTGATAATATCGTAACCTCCAATCCATGGTTCATTGGCGTAACGCGCAGCAAGTTTTTTCCAAAATGCGATCATCTTCTCCTGATTCGCTTCCGATTGCCAAAGTGAAGGTTTATTGGGATCGCGATCAGAAATATTCAAATCGTTTCCTTGCCCACCGGGCGCAGCATGTAAATCAAGAATGAGATACATGTGATTGGCAGCGCACCACTTCAGTAAACTGTCGGTGATGGCAAATCCTTTTTCAATCCAAGTATTTTGATTGGGAACAGGCTCTTCGTCTACCGGTAATGTGTAGAGATTGTAGTGCATCGGCAACCGAATGGAATTAAAACCCCATCGCGCCATTGAATCAACATCGATTTTTCGTGTATGATTGGTAAGCCAGGTGTCATAAAATGCATTTGTTTTTTCTTTGCCGATCAGCTCTTCAATATTTTTTCGGATGACATGTTGCTGCTGACCGATACCTTGCACGCGAAGCATATATCCTTCTTGCAACATCCAACCGCCCAAACCCATTCCTCGGAGTATAATTTTTTCTCCTCGATCATTCACGATGGATGTTCCGCTGGCTTTTAAAAATCCTTGTGCATTCAACATTGTTGAAAATGAAAGCACACATAAAAGCAGTAACAGATTTCTTCCTTTCATATAAAATGGATTCAAAAATTATTCTTCAATAAAATCTAAGTCTTTGCCGAAAGTTTCATTCGTATAAAGAGCTGAAATAAATCCGATGACGATAATAACAAGCCCAGTCACCCACGCAGCGGTAACATAACTATTAAATACATATTCGCTTCGCAAGAGTTTAAACAGGATAAGGATCACCGGCAAAAAACCTCGCACTAAATTTGGAACGGAGATAGCTACCGTGGCTCTGAGGTTGGTTCCAAATTCTTCGGCACTCATGGTGATGTAAAGAACGGATATGCCAGAGCCAAATCCGAGCCCGAGGCAAATCAAGTATAAGTTGTTGGCACTACCACCGCCTTTCAGCAAAAAGAATAGCGCAAAGAAGAAGGCGAGAATGACATAAAAAATTAATAACGTTTTTTTCCGGCTCTTGATGAAGTTGCTAAACAGCCCCGCGAACACATCGCCAAAAGCAAGAGCAACGTATTGTAGCATCAGCGCTTTTGGTTGACTAAAATTTTTGATTCCGAAATGAACAGCAAATTCATCGGAGAATGAAATGAGCAAACCGATAACATACCACACCGGAAGGCCGATCGAAATTATTTTTAGATAACGGAAGAATCGGGCGCGATTATTTAGCAGCAACCAAAAATTCCCCATCGATATATGTGCTTTTTTTGCTGTGGAGTAAATTCCGCTTTCTAACACACTTACACGTAAGAAAAGTAAAGTAACGCCCATGGCTCCGCCAATGAAATAACAGAGCCTCCAGTTTTCGTCACTCCAGTAATGAACAAAATAGGCTGCGATAGTTCCGGCTACACCGCTGGTGGCAATGATGGCCGAAGCTATTCCCCGTTTTTCTTTTGAAAGCATTTCGTTGACCAACGTAATGCTAGCGCCAAGTTCACCGGCCAGCCCTAGGCCAGCAATAAAACGCAAAGCGGTATATTGTTCAACGGAGGTTACAAAGCCATTGGCAATGGTAGCGATGGAGTAAAGTAAAATCGAACCAAACAAAACACTTTTGCGACCGCGTTTGTCTCCTAAAATCCCCCAGACAATTCCGCCAATGGTAAGCCCCACCATTTGCCAACTGATGATGCTCTCCCCGTAAATCTTCATTGATTCATCCGCAACGCCTAATGATTTGAAACTGGAGACACGAACGATGTTGAAGAGCAGCAGGTCGTAGATGTCAACAAAGAAACCTAAAGCGCCAACAATCACAGGAAGTGAAAGCAGGCCATAGTTTTTTGTTAGAGGTGAGCTCAAGCGATTTTAAATTTACATTCTTTCCACGAAGAAAGAATTTTTTTTTCGCCTGAATGAAAATAAAAAACCCCGGCTTGTGCCAGGGCTTTCATCTATTCAAACAAAACCTAATCAAATTATAATTGCCATGCTTGCCAAGGTGCTTGCCACTTTCAGGTTCGAAGCTTCGAGGGCATGTTGATTTATTTCGAAGCGAAGTTTTTCTTCAACGGTAGTGAAGTTGATGCAACTTCCTTTGTTACCAAGACCATTGCGGTCAGTTACAACCAAGGTTCCTTTGCCCTTCACTTTGCTATTGATGGCATCAAACTCGCCACTCTTGCTACGGTCGATGAAGACCACTTGACAATCGGCTACCTCTGCAGCACTGTTAAATTTCTTTATGACATACACTTTGTTCCCTTTAGGCTTGCCTGCATACCAAGAGTTAAGTGTATTATAAATGGCGTTGTTACCAACTACCCCGATCACAAACTCTTTCGAATTGTCGTTGGTAGGCCATTGTACATATTTTACAAAGTTGAACACCATCATCGAATAAACTTCGTGCATAGGTCTTTCTTGCGCCATGGCGCTGGTGGCTGCTGTTAAAACTACGGCTACTAAAATTGACTTTATTGCTTTCATATTTTTTTGTTTGTGATTGACGATGCAAAAGTAGATGTCGCTTGGATCGTGGAATTGATGACATGCGTTGGTTACTTTCGGCTGTAATATTTTTTGAGTTTAATTTTCGAAATGCCGTTATAAAGGACCTGAGTTTAAATTTTAGAGCCAGCACCTGCAAACGGTTTCAAATTCTAAAAAATCGGTTATGGCAAAGATGGCCAAAAGAATATTTGGCGGAGAGTTAACCCAACAAATGATTAAGCGATTATTCTGATCAGGTGAAAGCTGGGTATTTATTCACTTTTCCGATGTCAGATAAGGTCAAATTCTGAACGAAATGCAGGAAAAATAAGTACAATTCCGCTTCGCTGTGTTTTATTTCCGCTTCCGTGTTTGGTGTTTTGTTTTGATGGCTCTCCATGTTCTATTTGTGTTGTAATTCGGAAACATCAACTATGGCTAGGATATTTTTACTTCTTATAATCGGAATCAGCTCCTATGCACAAGCGCAAGTGCTGACCATTGAACAGTGTTATGAATTGGCCAAACAAAATTATCCGCTCACTAAACAGCGCGAACTATTGATTCAAAGCAATGAGTTTACAATAAGTAATATTGCCAAAGGTAACTGGCCGCAGTTGGTACTAAGTGGGCAAGAGAGTTATCAATCGGAGGTGGTGAAGTTGCCTCTACCCAAAAGCCCAGAAATTCCAAAAAATCAATTTCGGGTTTATGGTGAAGCTAGTCAGCCGTTAACGGATTTCATTACCACCAAGCGTCAGCAGCAAGTGCAACAAGCGAGCGCACTTTATCAAGTACAAAATTTAGAAGTTGAATTGTATAAACTAAGAGCGCAGATTGATCAACTCTATTTTGGCGTTTTGTTGATCAACGAACAGATCACGCAAAATGAGCTTTACAAGAAAGACATTACTAATGGACTTGCACGCACGAAAGCAGCAGTTGCTAATGGAACAGATTTTACCACCAGCATTACCAAATTTCAAGCGGACCTTCTCAAAGCGGAGCAGCGAGACATCGATCTGGTTTATTCAAAAAAATCTTTTCTTGATATGCTCGGGCTTTTTATCAATCAGCCTTTGAATGAGGAGACCGTCTTACAATGGCCGGTAGATATTCAACTGAATGACCAGATCAACCGGCCTGAGTTAAAGTTGTTTGATTTTCAATCGCAGACTTTTGATCAGCAAACGAAATTGCTCAATACAAAAACCCTTCCCAAGTTTTCTTTATTTCTTCAGGGAGGATGGGGGCAACCTTCGCCTTTAAATCTGGTTAACGCTACGCTGTCTGGGTATTACATCGGTGGCGTGCGATTAAATTGGTCGCTCAATAATTTTTATACCATCCGAAATGAAAGGCGAATTGTGGATGTAAACAAGAATTTAGTTTCTGCTCAGCGCGAAACTTTTTTATTCAATACGAAGCAGACCATGGCTAAGGAGAATTCTGAAATTGAAAAGTATAAGAAATTGCTCGAAAAGGATTTAACTATTGTGCAACTCCTCGAATCCGTAAAAAAGACTTCGGCCGATCAATTGCAAAATGGTGTAATCACAAGCATCGATTATATGCGCGATGTCAATGCTGAAGATTTGGCCAAACAAAATGCTGCGCTTCACAAAGTGCAATTAGCCATGGCTCAATATAATTTTAAAACGACTACAGGAAATTAAAATCAAATTTATGATCAAGTATATTTTATTTTTTGCTTGCAGCTTGTTGCTGACTTCGTGTAAGACACAAAAAACGTCAGATGCATCCGGAGCGTTCGAGGCGGTTGAAACCATTATCTCTGCCGATGCCAATGGCAAATTGATGCAATTTGATATAGAAGAAGGTAAAACGTTGGAAGCTGGAAAAACAATTGGCTACGTTGACAGCGTTCAACTCTATCTCAAAAAGATTCAATTGCAAGCACAGATCAATGCTACCCTTGCGCAGAAGCCTGATGTTAGTTCGCAGCTAGCTCCGCTCTACACGCAATTGGAAGCTGCGAAGAAAGAACAAAATCGTTTGACTAATCTGGTAGCTGCCAATGCCGCCAATCAAAAACAATTGGATGATATTAATGCGCAAGTATCGCTTATTCAAAAACAAATTGAATCGCAGAAGAAAAATTTATCGATTACAAATGGAAGCCTTGATGCGCAAGTCAAGCCACTGCAGGTGCAAATCAATCAGTTGAACGATCAGTTGGCGAAATGCAAAATCATAAATCCCGTTAACGGAACAGTGCTTACAAAATATGCTGAGCAAAATGAATTGGTGAACACAGGAAAACCTTTGTATAAAATTGCCGACTTATCGATAATTACTTTGCGAGCTTACATCACCAACGATCAACTTGCTCACGTTAAACTGAATTCAAAAGTAAAAGTATTGACCGATGATGGTAAGGGCGGCTTCAAAGAAAATGAAGGTTTGATTACATGGATTAGCGACAAGGCAGAATTCACGCCTAAAACAATTCAAACAAAAGACGAGCGCGCCAATTTAGTTTATGCAATAAAAATAACTGTGAAAAATGATGGACAACTTAAAATCGGAATGTACGCTGAGGTAAGTTTGGGAATTTCTAAATGAGGTTTTTGCTGAACTTTCGACCATTGACTATTGACTGAAATGAATGCTGTTGAAGTAATCGATTTAAAAAAAACATACTCTACAAAGAAAGAGAGTATCACCGCACTTCATGGAATTTCTTTCAATGTCAACGAAGGTGAACTTTTCGGTTTGATCGGCCCTGATGGTGCAGGTAAAACAAGTCTGTTCAGAATTTTAACCACCGTGCTTCTGCCCGATGGAGGTTCAGCTACGGTAAATGGATTTGATGCAGTGAAAGACTACAAACAAATCCGGAATTGCGTTGGGTATATGCCCGGCCGATTTTCACTCTATCAAGATTTGACTGTGGAAGAGAACTTGAGTTTTTTTGCAACGCTTTTCAATACTACGATCGAAGAGAATTATGATTTGGTGAAAGATATTTATGTTCAGATTGAGCCGTTCAAAAAGAGAAAAGCAGGAAAACTTTCTGGAGGAATGAAGCAGAAGCTAGCGTTAAGCTGCGCGCTCATTCACAAACCCAAAGTTTTGTTTTTGGATGAACCCACCACTGGCGTTGATCCTGTTTCGCGAAAAGAGTTTTGGGAAATGCTCAAGCGATTGAAAGCACAAGGCATTACGATTTTGGTTTCTACACCCTATATGGACGAAGCCATGTTGTGCGATCGAATTGCTTTAATTCAACACGGGACTATTTTATCCATTGAAACACCCCAAAAAATTATTGATTCTTTCGCGCGTCAACTCTATGCCATCAAAGCAAAAAATATTTATCAGCTGTTGAAAGACGTAAACACATTTGAGGGTACGCTCAATAGTTATGCGTTTGGCGAATACCTGCACCTGATTTTCAAAACGTATGATAAACAAAATGAAGCTCGCCTTTTGGAATACCTCGATTCAAAAAAGCATGTAGAAGTTGAACTTAACGCCATTCAACCAACCATTGAGGATTGTTTTATCGCATTAATGAATTAACAATGCAACGCGAAATTGTAATACAAACCAATCAGCTGACGAAACAATTCGGTGGCTTCATTGCCACCAACAACATTACGTTTGAAGTTTACAAGGGAGAAATTTTTGGTTTTTTAGGTGCGAACGGTGCAGGCAAAACTACAGCCATGCGTATGTTGTGTGGGTTACTAACACCTTCGTCTGGAAGCGCTAGAGTGGCGGGATTTGATGTTATGACGCAACCCGAGAAAATTAAGAAAAGCATTGGCTACATGAGTCAGAAGTTTTCTCTTTATGAAGACTTGACAGTGGCCGAAAATATTCAATTCTTCGGAGGGATTTATGGATTAACAAACCGACAGATTAAAGAGAAGAGCGAAGAGCTGTTTTCTAAATTGAATTTGGGCGATATGAAAAATCAGTTGGTGGGCTCGTTGCCGCTTGGTTGGAAACAAAAATTGGCTTTTTCTATTGCTATCATTCACCACCCCACAGTTGTATTTCTTGATGAGCCTACTGGTGGAGTAGATCCTGTTACACGCAGACAATTTTGGAGTTTAATTTATCAGGCTTCCGAAGATGGCATCACTGTTTTTGTGACAACGCACTACATGGACGAAGCCGA
>DPLR01000469.1 GCA_003541895.1 Cytophagales bacterium
ATCGCGCGTTTTTACGAATGACAATACGCGCTGTTTTTTCGTTACTACTGATGCAAGCCAGAAAACGTTCCGGTCGATGTTGCTGACTTGCCACTTCGGTTTCAACTTTTCGTTCAACCAAAGATGCTACTTCTTTCAACGCCAATTCGCGTAGTTGTAAAATCTTATCAGGTTGAAAAAAATTGCGCAGCGCAGTTTCCACTTTCATCACTTCATAAATTTTTCCTTCTCGTAAACGTGCAATCAATTCATCAACCGTCAAATCAATGTTCACTACTTCATCTGCTTGCTGCAACACACGATCAGGAATTCGTTCCTGCACTTCAATTCCGGTGATTTGTTTCATCTCATCATTCAGGCTTTCGAGATGTTGAATGTTTACTGCGCTGATCACATTAATTCCGGCTTCGAGGATTTCAAAAACATCCATCCATCGCTTTTCATTTTTGCTGCCTTCTACGTTCGTATGTGCAAGTTCATCTACGATCACTACTTCCGGATGTGCATTTAAAATCGCTTGCAAATCCATCTCCTCCAACTCTTTTCCTTTATAAAAAATTTTGCGTCTTGCAATCGCAGGCAAACCTACTGTGAGCGCTTCCGTTTCGGCACGCTGGTGTGTTTCGACAAATCCGATGCGCACATCAATTCCATTCTTCAACAAACTGTGTGCTTCTTGTAACATGCGGAACGATTTACCAACACCTGCACTCATGCCGATGTAAATCTTAAATTTCCCCCGCCTCGATTTTTTGATCAGGTCTAAAAAATATTGTACCGATTGATCTTTAATCGCGTCCATGATTTAATTCACAAGTTCGCTATAAAACGATCAACAAGATGAAGAAACGTTTTCATCAAGTTGATTTCAAATTCTGAACAACATTGCAAAGATAACGCGGTCTTCTAAGTGAGCGAGGTCTGGTGCCCAATTGGGATATGGTGTGCCTGGACCGAAAGCAGTAGTAGTATAACCAGTTGGCGATGTAACACCACCATGACCCGCGAAGTACGGAACACTTGCATAGCGATGCACGTATTCAATTCGCCACGTTAAACTTTGGTTGGGCATCCAATCGATATTGGTAGAATAATCAAATCCGCTGAACTGACTTCCCGGACTCGTATCAAATGGATGAGTGCCTTCGGTTTGGGTTGGATTTTTTGGATTGGGTAACGGACTTGCATCGCCTGTTGGATAAAGAACAAGATACCTTCCAGGATTATTGATATAACCTCCACCAATGGTCCAGGCAAATTTATTTTGATTGAACCAAACCCGATTGTAAAACATCCAACTCACGAAATATTGAGCAGGACCTTTCACGGGGTCGCTTTTGAAACCGTTAACACCACCACCTTTTTCGAAACCAATATCTCCCGTAAGAGAAAAAGCAACCTGGGAAATTCCCTTTGACTGAGGCTCATTAAAATACCGAACGAGCAAACTGTTATCTGAATGAACACGCTCTCGGCTAGGTACGCCACCGGTATCCGTTCCCCAATAATCATTCGTTAAAAGTTTCACATTGTTGTTCGGTATCCAAGTAATGTTACCTCCAAGACCGGGCATGTTATTATACTTCGCATAACTCTGCCAACCATTAATGATCCAAGGTTCGATCTTCAAATGTTTTGTTGGAAAAATTTGAATACGCACTCCATTAAAAAACCAAGGCGTATTATCGGATGTGTACGACGCTTGATATTCCCAGTTTTCTACTTGATAATAAGAGTTCAATCCGATGTATGACACGAACAAGCCCATATCCACATTGATGCCTCGCCATTTATCAAAATGGTAGCCTGCATAAGCTTCAGCGAGATAGCGATAGACATTTGGCAATTGATATTGGCCACGATAAGGACTGTAATCATCGCGAGGAATTACAGTTGAGTTGGTACCCATCTGAAAAAATAATTTACCGCGTGCATTTTTATAATTGAATTCACCACCAAGAACAGCTAAAGCTACTTGCGTTTCGTTATCTCGGCCCAATGCCGTTGAGCCAACCACTGTATTATCGATCGGGTTTGTAAATGAATAAGTATAATTGGCATCGAGCATCATTGTGCCCGTAAAATATTTGCTTTCCAAAAATGGAGTTGGTGAAGTTCTGCGGTCGCCTCCATTGTACCATGTTTGATCCAAACCTTCAAATGGAGTTTTCGATTTTGCAGTATCTACTTGAGCAAAAGAGCTGACAATTATAAAAAGACCAAAAACAACGAGCAATAATTTTTTCATATAAGATCTATTTAACTTACTCATATCACTTGGAGAGTTCATCAAGTGCGATATTCAACTTCAACACATTTACTACAGAAGGACCGAACAATCCAAATAGTGGTCGTTCAATATTTGAGTCAATCAACTCAGCTATTTTTTCTCTGTTGATATTTCTCGCTTTTGCAATTCGCTCAATTTGAATTCGTGTAGCTTGAATGGAAATGTGAGGGTCAAGTCCACTACCAGAAGCGGTTACCAACTCAACTGGAATTTGCGATTTCTTTACACTCGGATTGTGAACTAAAAATGTATCGATACGCGCTTGCACCAATTGAAGATATTCTTCGTTGGATGGTCCTTTGTTTGATCCACCCGAACCAGCAGCATTGTAATTCACTGCCGATGGCCGCGACCAAAAATATTTATCTTGAGTGAAAGCCTGACCAACATTAGCGAAGCCAACAGCCTTTTCATTTTTAAAAGCGAGCTCGCCTTGACCATGATTAGGTGCTGCAAAAAAAGCAATACCCCAAATCAACATCCCATACACAATTACAAAAAAGAAAATGCAAAGCAGCGTGAGTTTTATTCCAATTGAAAATTGAGTTTTCATTTTTTAGTTTTTTTTAAATGAACAATGCGACAGCTAAATCGATCAGTTTGATTCCTATGAAAGGAATGATCACACCGCCAAGTCCGTAGATGAAAAGATTTCTTCGTAACAAAGCGCTTGCTCCTATAGGCTTGTAGGCAACGCCTTTCAAAGCAAGAGGAATCAAAGCAGGAATAATCAACGCATTGAAAATGATAGCCGATAGGATGGCACTCTCAGGGCTTTCCAGTTTCATAATGTTCAATCCTTGTAGTGCTGGAATCGCAGCGATAAAAAGCGCAGGAACAATCGCAAAATATTTTGCAACATCATTCGCAATGGAAAATGTAGTGAGCGTGCCACGCGTCATCAACAATTGCTTTCCAATCTCAACAATTTCGATCAACTTGGTTGGATCGTTGTCTAGGTCTACCATGTTGCCAGCTTCTTTTGCAGCTTGAGTTCCGCTGTTCATCGCTACACCAACATCGGCTTGCGCAAGCGCGGGGGCATCGTTGGTGCCATCGCCCATCATGG
>DPLR01000524.1:0-1751 GCA_003541895.1 Cytophagales bacterium
TAAATAGCGATCTTCTTACGCTTTACCAAATCTTGCCAGCAACCAATGACGATTTCTTTAAATCGATCATCACCCAATAATTCTCGCCAATCCTTGATCGTGTCGGTCCAAAAATAAATTTCATGAAGAGACATCTGCGATTTACGCAAGCCGTACTTCATTTCGTTTACCGTTGGTCTGTTCATCTTTTATTACCATTCTGGCCTGTGAGGACACAGGCCACGGGTTCACAAAAATATTTTCTTCACTGCATTCGGGTCTGTGTTCTCACAGGCCGAAACCAATTCAATTAATCAAATTCTTCCGCACCGTTCCTTTAAACATATTCATTTCCATCTTCACACGCTTGCTCACATCGATGGTGGTGGCGCGCACCAGCTTCTCAGTTCCATGTTTGTGTTTGATGAAATCCATCGCCTCATAGAGATTAATGTCTTCTTCCGTGTCATCAAATAAACTGATCTGGTGATTGCCATGAACGAGGTTGCTCAATCGAACTCCAACCAAGCGGATCAACATTCTTCGATTATAAAGTTTATCGAACAACTCCTGAACTACTTTTAAAATCACATGATCAGATGAAGTGTAAGGAATATGAATCTGTTTCGTCTCGGTGTCAAAATTTGAATAACGGATTTTCACTGTCACACACGAAGTCAATTTCTTTTGCTCACGCAATTGAAAAGCAATCTTCTCCACCATTGCGATGAGAATCGATTTCAATTTCTTTACATCGATGGTATCAGATTCAAAAGTAGATTCTGTGGAAATAGATTTCTGCTCGCTGTACGGCACCACCGGAGATTCATCAATGCCGTGCGCTTTATTCCAGATGCTGATTCCATTTTTTCCAAACGCGCTGATCAAGAATTTCAGCGGCATCTCACGCAGCGTTTGCACCGTACGCACTCCCATGTCGTACAGGTAAGACGAAGTCTGTTTTCCGATCATCGGAATTTTATCGATGGACAAGGGTGCAAGAAAATTTTTCTCATCTCCAGCTGCGATCTGCTTTTCAGCATTTGGTTTGAATTCGCCTGTCGCCACTTTTGAAACAAGCTTATTTACCGACAACGCCATGGAAATAGGAAGGCCAGCCTCTTTAATAATCTGATGACGCAGCTCGATCGCCCACTTGAATGTGCCAAAGAACCGATCGAGGCCGGTGGCATCTACATAAAACTCATCGATGGAAGCTTTTTCAAACTTGGGTGCTTGCTCAGCAATTATTTCTGTAACGATATGCGAGTGTTTGCTGTACGCTTCCATGTCTCCAGAAATCACTTTGGCATCGGGGCAAAGTTGCAAAGCCAGATACATGGGCATAGCTGAATGTACACCAAACCTGCGCGCTTCATAACTGCAAGCAGCCACCACGCCCCTTCGACTTTGCCCGCCTACAATGAGTGGCTTCCCTTTTAGTTTGGGTTCTTGTAGGCATTGCACAGCTACAAAAAAAGCGTCTAAGTCAAGATGAATAATGGCTTTGTCCACACCACAAATTAACCAATTATATTAGCATTTATACTAAATAAATTAGTTTTTAAGGAAATAAAAAAGCCCTGAATATCAGGGCTTAAGCGTACCCGGGACGGGAGTTGAACCCGTACAGCCATTACTGGCCACAGGATTTTAAGTCCTGCGTGTCTACCAATTCCACCACCCGGGCAGACCAAAAAATAAAAAGCACCTAAACCCGGTGCTTTCTTTTGAGCGGGAAACGAGGCTCGAACTCGCGACCCCGACCTTGG
>DPLR01000524.1:2019-2897 GCA_003541895.1 Cytophagales bacterium
TACCAACTGAGCTACTCCCGCTTAAAAAGGACTGCAAAGTTAATTCGGTTCACTAAAAATCCAAATCAGAACTTGTCAGTAACATGTTTTCTTTCTCTTGGCAGACTAAATTTCTCTTGGTTGAAGCTTTCTGATTTCCCTTTCGGGATAGAAAGTGACTTAAAATCATCTCCTTTCAGAATTTTAGCCTGGTACAAAATCTGCCCCACGTGATGTGGATAGTGCGCGAGTTGCCGCTGGATGGCTTCAAGCACGGTTTGGCCTTCGTTTCGGATGTAAATAATTTTAGAAAGATCTTCAGGTTTTAGGTTTTCCAATGCATTGAGCAGACATTTCCAGCCTTTCTCCCACGCTTCCAGCATTTCGGTTTTGTTGCCGAAAGATTTTTCGAATTCCTGTTCGCGATCGCGCCACGGCTTTTCTCCATCCGAAATTAAAAAGTCTGTCCAGCGCGAAAGCATGTTGCCGCTCAAATGATGGACTATCAGTGCAATGCTGTTGCTTGCTTCATTTGGCTTTTGAAGAACTTGCTCATCATTAAGTTGAGCGATGGCGCCTTCTCCTAGTTTTTTGTAATACCGGAAAAGTTTGATGGCACTCTCAAGAAAATTTTGCTCGTTAGACGGTGACATCTTCCGCGGCCGGTTTTTCATCCTTCGCTACCGGGGGACGTGAAGCATCGTATTTTTTCTTCAGCTCTTGTGCGTGCGCTTTGTTCTCAGAATATTTGATGTGTTTCGGCACTCCTTTCAAATCCCAAATCAAACCAAGTGCAGACAAGCCTTTAAGGATGTAAAAAGTAATATCGATTTCCCACCAAAAAAATCCTTGGCGCGAGGCTACTTCATAATAATGATGATTGTTGTGCCAGCCCTCGC
>DPLR01000460.1 GCA_003541895.1 Cytophagales bacterium
TGTACAAAGGTAGTCAGAGTCGGTGAAGTATTCATGCGGTTATCGTCAAAGCCGTTTCATCGGTTTGCGCAGGCAAAAGAATTGGAATAAAACTACGGTGGCTCTGAAGCAAACGTGGCAGTATCACTTTCACATTTTGGTTTTTCTGCAGAGCATGTTACGGTACTGCCGCAAAATGATTTTGGTGAGGCAGCCCGGGCGCATCTTAATTTGCACCAAGTGAAAACAGATCATGTTCTTTTTGACGAAGGAAGAATTGGAATTTATTTTTTAGAACATGGTGCTGATCACCGCTCGTCAAGAGTGATTTATGATCGGGCTGATTCATCGTTTTCAAATTTGAAAGCGACTCAATTCAATTGGGATGAAATTTTAAAAGATGCCGATTGGTTTCATTGGAGCGGAATAACGCCCGCCATTTCCAACGAAGCAGCCGAGTGTTGCCACACAGCAATCAAAGCCGCGAAGAGCAAGGGAATAAAAATTTCGGCCGACATTAATTACAGACGAAACCTGTGGCAATACGGAAAAGCACCCGATCAGGTAATGCCTTCATTGATTTCTCAATCGGATGTAGTGGTTGGTGGTGTTACCGATTTTCAAAATTGCCTGAACGTATCGGCCGCTCGTTTTGAGGAGGCTTGCGAAAAGATTCAAAAACAATTTCCATCAATATCAAAATTTGCAAATACAGAGAGAACTTCAGTCAGCGCATCGAGCAACCAACTTTCTGGTATGGTGTGGAGTTCAAAAAATATTCCTCGGTCAAAGGAGTACGAGCTTACAAACATTGTTGACCGTGTTGGTTCGGGTGATGCCTTCATGGCTGGATTAATTTATGGATGGCTTTCTGATTGGAGCGATGATGAAGTTGTGGAATTCGCCATGGCAGCATGCGCACTTAAACACACTATTCCGGGTGACGTTAATCTTGTTTCTGTGGAAGAAGTGAAATCAGTAAGAAATGAAATTAACCTTGGAAAATTACTTCGTTAAAAGTGACATTGTCTAAGCACGATATCATTCATGAAATGGGTAACACCGGGATCATTCCGGTATTCAATCATCACGATATCGGCATTGCTAAATCAGTGATTGAAGTTTCGTACAAGGCAGGCATCCGGGTTTTCGAGTTCACTAACCGCGATGAAAGTGCGTTCGATGTTTTTGTTCAGTTAAGTGACTACGTGAAAAGCTTTCCCGATTTTATTTTGGGAGCGGGGACAATTATAACAACGACCGACTGCGAGAAATTTATTGCCGCGGGTGCGAAGTTTATTGTGTCGCCCGTTTTGAATACAGAGTTAGCCCCGATTTGCAAGAAGAACAATGTCCCTTGGATTCCAGGCACTATGACTTTGACGGAAATTATACATGCAAAAGAGGCGGGCGCTGAAGTGATCAAAATTTTTCCGGCTTCGGTGGTTGGGCCAAAGTTTGTTTCTTCAATTTTGCCTGTCGTTCCTGATTTGAAATTAATGCCCACCGGAGGAGTTGAACCGACCGAAGAAAATTTGAAAGCTTGGTTTGATGCCGGTGTGTATTGTGCAGGCATCGGCTCTCAACTTTTTTCAAAGAAAATTATTGAGAGCCACGATTGGAAAAAACTTGAAATCGAAATTGCAAGCACGCTACGGATTGTTAAAGCATTGAAGAAGTGATTCAATGCTTTAACGTCATCTAAAAAATATTCTTCTCGTTTGCTAATGCGCAGGGATATCCTGCACTTTAACCTCGGCACGTCTGTTAACTGCATGTTCTTGTTCGGTACAAGTAACGCCATCGCGACATCGGTTGAGGAGAAGAGTTTCACCGAACCCTTTGGCGTTAATTCTTTTCTTAGCGATTCCTTTATCTGTGAAATATTTTACTAGTGCCTGTGCACGTTCGTTGGATAAGAAATCGTTGTACCAAGCAGCACCTCGCGAGTCGGCATGTGCACGGATGGTCAAGGTAGTATTCGGATATTTCTTAAGTGTGCGCGCGATCTTGTCCATCAATTTGGCTGAAGCCTCTGTCACGTCAAACTTGTTATATCCAAAATGGATGGTATCTTTTTCAACATACACTTCTTCTAACACCACATCGTTCAGCAGTTCGCCTTTGTATAAATCTTTTGTGCTTATATCAAAACCAGCAGGAATGTATCCGCGCTTTCTTACGTGAATGTGATATTTCTTATTGGGGAAAACGAGAAAGGAGTATTGACCATCGTCACCCACCTTTACTGAATCAATTTTATTTTCGGTTTGATTCTCGAGAAGAACTGTTGCTCCGGGAAGAAACGTATTCGTTTCGTTGGAATAAACTTTTCCTTTCACGTAAAGTGTGTGTTTCCAAAGAGGGAACAACAAACTATCTACGCCTAAATATCTACCACGCGTTGAATAACCAACATCCTCCAGCATATCGTATCCTTCTTTTGAAGCTGATATTGAAAAATCCTGATCGAGTGGCAAATCGAGATTGAAATAGCCGTCTTCATCGCTCTTGGTAGAGTCAACTAAATTTCCTTTCAAATCCTTCACCATGATGGAAGCACCTTTGACAATGTTGGTGAGATTTCCCAACTCGCGCGTTTGCCCGATGGCAAAAAAGCGGCTCGATACAAAAAAGTAAATGTCATCTAATCCCATGCCGCCACTGCGGTTGGATGACATATAGCCAACCCGGCCAGTTGAATCAGTCACTACACCGAAGTCATCGTAAGGTGTGTTTAAAGAATAACCTAGGTTGTAGGCTCTCCTGAATTTTCCTTTCCGTTGAAAGGAGATAAAATTGTCTAATCCACCAAAGCCACCATGACCCGTAGATGAAAAATACAAAGTGCTATCATTGTAGATAAACGGATAGAGTTCTTCGCCCGGAGTGTTTACGTTTGGACCTGCATTGATGGGCTCTCCCCATTCTCCGTTTTTGTTTAAGCAGTAATAAATATCTGATCCGCCAAATCCGTGCGGCATATCCGATGCAAAAAACATAACCTTTCCATCTTTAGAAAAACTAGCGTGCGCGGATGAATAATTTTCAAAATTATAAACGAAAGGTTTGATGTTGCTCAAAGCGCCAGATGGATCTACATCAGCAAAGAACAGATGAAGATTCATTCGCATTTTATTTCCATTTTTTATGTGCACGTGGCTGTTGCGTGTGAAAGCTGCTTTCGTGTAGTTATCATAAAATGCAATAGGCCCATCGTGATAAAGGCTGATCTTGTTATTTCCAAAAAGCTTAACAGGCCCGTACGTATTTTCGTTTTGCTTTTCAGCGTGAAAAAGATTGAGCATAGCTTCGTCTTCGGTAAGCGATGAAAGCGACTCGCGTTTGATGAACAGATCCTGATCTCGCGAGGAGACAAACACCAATCCTTTTCTAAAATAGGCAGCGCCAAAATCAGAATGAATGGAATTGATATTGGCTGGCACTACACGGAAAGAAACCGAATCATGAACATAATGTTTTTGCCTTTTGATGAATTCAATTTTTTCTTTCGGAAGAGGATCATTCGGAGCTTCCTTTGCATAGATTTCATACCACTTTTGCGCATCGAAATTACGGCCGATGCCTAATAATACTTCGGCATATTCAAATTTAACTGCCGATGGAATTGAATCATGTTCAACTAATGACGCGTACCACTTTTCGGCCGAGAGCGGATCACTTAGTCTTACATAGCACTCGGCAA
>DPLR01000511.1 GCA_003541895.1 Cytophagales bacterium
GGTGGAGATGGTATAACAATTCGAGTATCTACCCTTGACCACTATGTCGAAGAAAAAAACATCCAGAAAATAGACTTGGTCAAAATTGATGTTGAAGGATTCGAACAAAGAGTAATTGCTGGATCAGTAAACACATTGCAACGGTTTAAACCAAAACTTTTTATAGAGATAAACAATGATAACTTAAAAGAACAAGGTAACTCGGCTAGGGCTTTAATTCAACAACTTTTAAACTTTGGTTACCAAATCAAGAGAGCTGACACAAATGAAAAAATAGCGGCTGATTTTGATTTTGATAATTGTCACTTTGATGTAATAGCAGTTCATGAACAAGACCCTATTTTGTTACTTTGGCCATCATAAATGCGCCTCCACGTGGATCATTAGTATGATTTATGATGTTTGTTTCGCACTAGGGCTTAAGACCTATGAGAAACAGATTATTTTAATGGATGATCCCCAAAACACACTTAATAGTCACCATGCCGATTTTTTTATTTGCCAGACGAGTGATTATGAAAGAGTGATAAACTTAAAAAACGTACGTGGATTTCATGTAATAAGAGACCCCCGCGATGTGATTGTATCAGGGTACTTCTCTCACTTGCACAGCCATGCAATTGGTAAATGGATTGAATTAAAGGAACACCGCCAAAGTCTGAAACAAGTAAGTAAATACGATGGACTCTTTTTAGAAATGAAGTTTGATGAATATTTCATCCGACACATGGTCTCTTGGAATTATCATGACCCTGAGATTCTTGAACTGAAATATGAAGATCTTTCAGCTGATCCAAAGAAATATTTTACGATGATATTTGAATTCTTGGGCCTCTATGATGAGAAAGTTTCGGGGAAGAAGCTATTTTTAAATTCATATGCCAACCGTTTTTTTAAACGCTTGGGGTCATCGTATCGCTTTACGGAAGACAAAATGGATGAGCAATTTCTGGAACATTTGATAGCCAAGAACCATTTTCAAAAACTATCCAATGGAAGAGCCCATGGGAATGAAAACCCAAAGTCTCATTTCCGTAGAGGCTTGGCGGGCGATTGGAAAAATCACTTCCAGGAAGAGCATAAGATAGAATTCAAAAAAATGTTTGGCGATCTTGTGGTGCAGTTAGGTTATGAGCGAGACAATGATTGGTAAATGAGATGAACAAGACAAAGGTCTGCTACATCGTTTCCAATATTCACAAGTCACTCGCGTTTGAATGGATTGCATCTGGTCTGGACAAAAGGTTTCAGCTTGAGTTCATCTTACTAAATCCATCTTCATCGCCACTGGAAGAATTTCTTAAGAACCTAGGTGTTCCTATAAAAAGGATCACTTACCGCGGAAAAAAGGATTTTATAAGCGCATGTTTCAAAACGGTTAGTTATTTGTCATCGTCTCGTCCAAAAATTGTTCACGCTCATTTACTCGATGCTCAATTGGTAGGTCTTGGTGCTGCAAGGTTAGTGGGAATTCGATCACGCATTTATACTCGGCACACCAGTAACTTTCATCACGTTTACCACCCCAAAGGTGTACTCTTAGATAGGCTTAGCAATCGTTTGGCTACGCAAATCATTTCTATAAGTCAAGCAACGGATATAACCTTATTTCAACTTGAGCAAGTGCCAAAATCTAAAGTGAAGAAAATCCCTCACGGTTTTGATTTAAAAGTGTTTTCGGATGTGCCCTTTGAGCGTATAAATCTGTTAAAGAAAAAATGGAATATTGGTGAAGGCCGACCTGTTGTTGGGGTAATTGCACGACAAATTGAATGGAAAGGTGTTCAATTTATAATTCCTGCTTTTGCAAAGCTCATGAATGAATATCCGAACGCACAACTAGTGCTGGCCAACGCTACCGGGCCTTATCATCAAAACATCTTGGAATTGTTGAAGTACATTCCCCGAGATCGAGTGGTGCTTATACCGTTCGAAGAAGATATTGCTGCACTCTATCCCACGTTTGATTTATACGTTCATGTCCCTACAGATCCATTAAGTGAGGCTTTTGGGCAAACGTACGTTGAATCTTTGGCAGCGGGTGTGCCATCGGTATTCACCTTATCTGGTGTTGCTGCCGAATTCATTGAAGCAGATAAAAATGCCGTGGTAGTAAATTATAAAAACGAGGATAGCATTTACCATGCGTTGACACGGCTTTTGAATGATGATAACTTGAGAAAGAATATTGTGGTAAACGGTAGACGCGATGTATTTTCACGTTTTCAAATGAAAGATATGATTTACGCTTTGGAAAAGCTTTATGACGAACAGCCCATTGTTTAGTATTATAATTCCAACGTACAATCGGGCTGGCTTTATTCGAAAAACTATCGAGTCAGTCTTGACTCAAACTTTCCAGGACTTTGAAATAATCGTAGTAGATGATGGCAGTACTGACGACACCGGAAAAGTCGTTAAAAGCATAACCAGTAACCAACTCAGGTATTTGAAAAAGGAAAATGCCGAGCGCGGTGCAGCACGCAATTATGGCTCAGTTGCCGCAAATGGTCTTTACCTTGCTTTCTTAGATTCAGACGATCTAATCTATCCGCATCATCTAAGCACAGCACACGAATTCATAAAGTCACAAGGCAATCCCGAAATTTTTCATCTTGGGTACGACATAAAAAATGAGGATGGAACATGTTTGAAAACCATGGGCGAAATCAAAAACATCAATACAGTTATTCTTTCAGGTAATTGTTTAAGCTGCAATGGTGTGTTTGTCCGAAAAGACATAATGCTTCAAAATCCGTTTAACGAAGATCGCGACTTAGCTTCGCTGGAAGATTGGGAACTTTGGATCAGAATGTGTGCACGATTCCCATTTCTTAGTGCCAATGCGATAACCTCAACGATCGTTCAACATTCTGAAAGAAGCGTGATGGGTTCAGATACTTTGAAGATAAAGCGTAAAGCAGATCGCTTTGTTCAGTATGTTTTGCAAGATGAAATAAATCAGAGGCGATATGGCAAAAAGCTGAACATAGCGGAGGCCAGCGCTTGGACTTATACCGCATTGCATCTTGCTATGGCGAAAGCCCCAGCAGGTGATGTATTGCTTTATTTATGGAAGGGCATTCACTCCAATCCAATGGAAATAATTAAAAAAAGATTTTTTGTAATAGTGAAAAAATTGCTTGGTCTGTAAACTCAATGAATATTTTGATTCTGACTTATTGGAGCTATCCTGATGCGCTTATTCAAACGTACACACTGCCGTATGTTCGGATCATTAAGAAAAAACTTCCCTCCTCAAGCAAAATCTTCTTAGTCACTTTAGAAAAAAATACAGCCACTCTCAAGGGTGAAGCATTCTTACGAATTGAAGAACAGCTTCTTCAGGAAAATATTTACTGGCTTCCATTACCGTACAAACCCTTTAGTATTTCTGCCCTCCGTTTCTGGGCATTGACCTCGGTGAAGCTGAGCATAAAAATTATTCGAAATCATATTTCAGTGATTCATTGCTGGTGTACCCCAGCGGGTGCAATTGGTTTTTTCTTGGCAACGCTGCTACGAAAGCCACTGATAATAGATAGCTATGAACCTCATGCTGAGGCAATGGTTGAAAATGGTACATGGGCTAAAAATAGTCTCGCTTTCAAGTTGCTTTTTTGGTTAGAAAAAAAGCAGACTCAAAAAGCACTACATATTATTTCGGCTACTGAAAAAATGAAGGACTATGCATTACTAAAATATGGTGTTGCAATTAGAAATTTTTACGTTAAGCCAGCTTGTGTTGACTTGAGTCTGTTCTCTGAACAGAATAAGAAGGATGAAGATCTGTTAAGAAAATTAAGCTTGGAAGATAAGTTAGTTTGTGTTTATGCCGGAAAATTTGGCGGTATTTACCTTGATCAAGAAGTATTTGATTTTTTTAAGGTAGCCCGTACCTTTTGGGGCGATTTGTTTCGGGTGTTGCTATTAACAAGTCATACAAGAGAAGAGATCGATCATTACTGCGATAAGGCCAACCTGGATAAAGCAATAGTTGTTTCAACATTTGTTGATCATAAACTAATACCAAAGTATCTTGGGTTAGGAGATTTTGCAATCACTCCGGTGAAGCCGGTTCCCACCAAAAGGTTCTGTACGCCTATTAAGGATGGCGAATATTGGTCCTTGGGCTTACCGGTTGTTATAACAGCTAATATTTCTGATGATTCAGAAATCATTGAACGTCATAACATTGGTGTAGTTTTGAAGAGGTTAGACAACGAAGGGTATCTGGAAGCAGTAAAAAAGATAGAAGAGATTTTGAGGCAACCTAGAAAACAGACTTTCAAAACAATCCGATCTGTTGCAGAACGATACCGAAACTATCAATTGGCGGAGCGGACATATGGCTTAATTTATACTCAATAAACTAATCCGCTTTTGTACTTTTGTTCCCATTAATAAAACGAATTTCGTATGGAGAAAATTCTCATCACAGGTGGCGCAGGATTTATTGGCAGCTCTTTGGCCGAACGGCTATTGAAAACAGGAAACTATTTTGTTGTATTGGTGGATAATCTTCTTACAGGAAGTTTACAAAAGATTCCTTCGCATAATAATTGTCGTTTTATTAAATGTGACGTTAACAATTACAACGACATCTCTGCGATAATGACAAGCTATCAGTTTGATTATGTTTTTCATTACGCTGCAGTAGTTGGGGTAAAACGAACTATTGAAATCCCTATCATGGTCTTGAGTGATCTTCAAGGAATAAAAAACATTCTAGACCTTTGTAAAAACACAGGGGTTAAAAGAGTTTTCTTCTCAAGCTCATCAGAGGTGTACGGAGAGCCAGTTGAATTACCGCAACACGAAGAGACCACACCGTTAAATTCTAGATTGCCCTATGCGGTAGTTAAAAACGCAGGAGAGTCATTTTGCAAATCTTACTTCAGAGAGTTTGGACTTAACTACACCATATTTCGTTTCTTTAATACCTACGGGCCCAAACAAAGTACTGATTTTGTCATTTCGAAATTCATTAAAGCTGCTTTGACAAATCAACCAATTACAATTTATGGCAACGGAAAGCAGACCCGCACATTTTGTTACATCGATGATAACACGAATTGCATTTTAAAAATACTAGCCGAAGGACATGTAATGAATGATGTGATTAATGTTGGGAATGATACCGATGTTACAATTCTGGAACTAGCTGAATTAATCATTCGACTTACAAACTCAAAATCAAAAATTGATTTCTTGCCGCCATTGGCAGAAGGTGATATGACTAGAAGATTGCCCGACTCTGAAAAAATGAAGAAAATAATTGGTAGGGATTTCGTTTCACTCGAAGAAGGACTGACTAGGGTGTTAAAGTCAGAAATGATTTTCTTGAAATAAGAATAATTACAATGAAATTATTATGGTGGTTGGCCCTAAGTGTCTTACCCCTTCTAGCAAAAGCACAATGCAATACTGTGTCATTTGCGGCACCCACATTGGCATGCCTTAATCAGCAAATACAGCTTAACCCCACTTCAGCCGGCATTACTTTTTGGGACTTTTGTACGGGTGAATTCAATAACACAGCAATCGCAAATAACTCATCAAATTTACCGTCTGCTGTTGGTAGGCCTGATATTGACCTAATAAATGATGGTACCCAATGGTATGGTTTTGTAACGGGAACCTGGACAAACACTCTGTACAGGCTAACTTTTAATAATGGCCCGACCGGTGACCCAACTATAATTGAGAATCTTGGCGATTTAGGTGGGCACTTAAACCAACCTGGTCCAATTAAAATAGTAAGTGAAAATGGACAGTGGTATGGATTGGCCTTTAATACTGCTTCAGGTGAATTGCTAAAATTAAGTTTTGGATCGAGCCTTTCAAATCCGGTAGTAGTAGATGTTTTATTTGTTACTGCTCCTTATGTCAATGCAGGTCTTGCAATAGCTAAGGATTCTACGAATGGCTGGGTTTGCGTTTTGACAATGACCAATGGATTTTTAATTATGCGTCTTGGAAATTCTTTAACTGCTCCTGGATCTTCTGACATTCTATCAACAACAATTCCCAATGCTACTAATGTGGGAAATTTGGACTTGGTAAATAATTGCGGGCAATGGTTTGGGTTTGCCGATAATTTTGGAAGTGCTCAAATCTACAGACTTGATTTTGGTACTTCCCTTTTCGTCACCCCTGCGGTTTCTCAAATTGCTTCACTCAGCGTTAACAACCCTGGTCGGTTAAAGGTGGTTCGAGATGGTGACGAATATTTTATGTTTGTTCCGTCATTAGATGGCTATCTAACAAAACTTAAGTTCGGAACGGATTTGACTTCCACACCAGCCGTACTTTATGAAGGTAATCTAAGCGGAAACCTCGGTACCAATTTGTACGGATTAGATGTAGCATACCAGAATTCAGATTGGACTATTTATTCCTTGTCTCAAGCCAATGGACAACTTTATTCGATAAAGTATTCTGATAATTGTTCGGCAGTTCCAAAAACATCTAGCCTTCAAAAACCCTCTTTGGTTTACACCTCCGCAGGCAGTTATACTATTTCCCTAAGCGATCTTAGTTCGGCTGGCTCTGTATCAACGTCAACAATTACCATTAGCTCGCTTACCGCGCCTGATATAAAATTTTCTATGGCCAACCAGTGCGCCTTAAACAATACCTCTTTTTATGCGAGCAACCAATCGGGAGGCATCGCAAATTACTTATGGGATTTTAGTGATGGGTCAACCTCTTCTTCCTCGGGCACAGCTTCTCATATTTATTCTTCAGCTTCAACTTTTTACCCCTCACTCACAGTCACCGCTTCCAATGGTTGTCAGAATTTTGTGCAAGACACATTGCAAATTTTCAATTCACCACAAGCTAATTTTGATTTGCCTTTGGCATCGCCCATCTGCACGAATCAGAATTATATTTTTACTAACACATCAACGTACGATGTTGGCTCTGGCCCAGTCTGGCAATGGAGCGTAAATGGAAACACTGTTTCATCAGCTCAAGATTTGAATTATTTATTTTCTACTACATCTGCACAAAGCATTTCACTTACTGCTTCTATTCCTGGCTGCTCAACATTGCTAACTCAAAATATACCAAGTCTCGAAGATGGTCCGCTCGTAAAATTCAATTCGCCAAATTCTGTTTGTGTGGGCTCTACTATTTCGTTTACCAATTCAACGGTTGGATCTATCAGCAATTCTCTTTGGACCTATGGTGATGGCAACACTTCTTCACAAACAGACGGTGCAAATATTTATTCAGCGAATGGACTATATCAGGTAACCTTGAGTTCATCAAACGCTGCCGGTTGCCAAAATTCTTATTCAAAAAATATTGTGGTTTACTCCGTTCCTCAACCCAATTTTGCCATTGAAGTGGCACCTTCTTCTTGCACGGATTGGCCTTCTCAATTTGACAACAACACACCTCCTTTAACGGATAGCAATATTATATCATGGCTTTGGAATTTTGGCGATGGAGTTAGCCCAACTTCCACGTTGCCGAGCCCAACCAATGTTTATACGCAACCGGGAACATACAATGTGTCTTTAAAAGCAACGTCAAATTTTGGCTGCACAAACTCTATTTCCTTACCAGTTACCATTTCACTTTCTCCGCAGGCAAATTTTACAAACATTCCAGCATGCGTGAGTCAGACTACTATTTTCAACGATGCCTCACAAGGTAGCATCACCAAATACCAATGGAGTTTTCAAGGGAGTACGGTACCAGCAATCGGTCCGGTCACATCTTATGTTTTTCAAAGAGATGGTAGTTTCAATGTAACGCTCACAGTTAT
>DPLR01000310.1 GCA_003541895.1 Cytophagales bacterium
TCCTTTATCCCCTTCGGCTCTACCTGAGAACCTGGATAAGTTAAAATATGCCACGTTCCAATGCCACGCCACCAGACTCTTCCTTCCTGCTGTGGCAAAAAATCAGTTTTCAGAGTCACATTAAATCCATTAGCGGAAGACACATACGATCCGCCTGGATGCGTCACTGTATCTATATTTTGGTCAAGTGAATCAGTATTCATTATAAATTTCGTTTGCAGAGAAAAATCACTGACTGGTAGCATTTTTTCAACAGACGATTCATACACATTTCCATCATCGGTTGTAATGGTAACGAAATAGGATGTTCCTGCACTGCCTTGAATATCTTGGGTATAGAAATTACCAGGAGACTTTTCTATCAAGCTCTCTGAGAATCCGTTGCTGTCGGTTATTTTCACCTTTGCACCATTTAAAGCTGCGTATACTTCAATTTGATCTTCGATAGGTATAGTTTTAGTCAACGATACAACATATGGCCCAGGTTGATCGGTAATCAAACCTTGAACCACGATCATCGGATTGAAAGGAATCAAAACATCATATGGATCGATGCATGACATCATCAAACCCAAGAAGACAAAATTCATAAATCTAATTCGCATAAAACCCAGCTCCGGTCTATTTTCTCATTTGAAGAACTTCATTAAAAATACTTGTATCGTGAATTCATCATCAACTCGAACCTCTTTTATATCGACCCTCTTTAGAATATTTTACTAACTAATTTTTCTCAGCAGAATCGCTTATTCAAGTAAAATTAAAAATCATTCATTTCAAAATGTTTTGATTTAGTTGGCAGATCCTTTTACCTTGAACTCATCATTTTATAAGTCAATACAAATTGAAACCTTTCTTTACACCTGCGAAGATCACCAGCGAATCACTCCAGCAATTCCGACAAGTGACTGACCCATTAGCCGATAATGTCATTGCAAAAATTATTCAATCAGGACAAGAGAAACAGATCAACCAGGTATTGATGACACTGATGAGAAACAGTTCCTTTCAAAAAGGAATGTTTGCTTCTTTTGGCCATGAGTTGTCAACGCTTCTTGACGGTTACATTGAAACCAGCGCTCAATTGCCAGCATGGGCTGATTCAAAATTAATTACGAAGGGCGAGCACCTGTTTGAACTTTATGGGCCTGACATTTTTATGCTGCTCAACGTAAGTTCATTACCCATGTGTTATTGCTGTGGCAATGGAGCACAGGTCCTCTTCGACACCGGTCGGCTTTTGGTTTACAACTCAAATGTAGATCCATTAGCGAGGAGGCTGATGGAAACTGCGCAAATGATTTTTAATGTGATGTGCCCGGGAGGGCTTGCACAGAACGGCAGTGGAATCATAACCATTCAAAAAGTAAGATTGATACATGCATCAATTCGTTACTTTTTAAAACACGGCCAAGCTGGCGCGTGGGATTCAATTCATTTTGGCGAACCGATCAATCAAGAAGATCTTGCAGGCACATTGATGTCGTTCGGTCCTGTCATTCTAGCTGGATTAAAAAAATTGGGTGCAAAGCTTACAGATGACGATACTAACGCATGGATGCATTGCTGGAATATTACCGGATACATGCTAGGCATTGATGAATCACTTTTGCCTGATACATACAATCAAGGATTTGAATTAGCGTCAAAGATTCTTTCTCACCAAGCCTCGTCCTCGGATGCAGGCAAAGCGTTGACAAAATCGTGCATTCAATTTATGCAGTCCATCATTCCCGGAAATGCTTTTGACGAAGTACCCGAATATTTGATGTCGTATTTTTTACAAGACTTCACGCAATCGAGCGGTAAAGATTTAAATGTGTGTATTAGTCTCAAACCAAACTCTGATTTGAAGGATCAACTTGTACTTCGACTTTCAAATTTTATTGCTAAAGAACTGAGTAACCTTAAAACACATGACTTTGTGAGAAGCATTACGGAGTCTTTCAATAAATTATTGCTTCAAGGAATTATTTATCACTTCAATGGAGGTAAAGGCGTACAATTTTTTATTCCACCTTCGCTGCAAGCTAATTGGGGATTAATCGATGTTTGGAAAGATTTTGTATCAACTCCTTCCTTATTAGGTAATCGTGTTACTTGGCAGAAAAAATCCGAACAACTCCAATAATTTTTTTCATGACAACTACTTCAAATTCTATACCGGGTCTTAATCAGTCAACAACAAAAGTAATTTTACTATCGGCAGGTGTCTTACTGGCGTGGTCGGCCTGGAGTTCCTATACGGTTGCGGGGCCGATTACCGCAAGTATCATTACATATGGATTATATTTATTCTACTGGATATACGCCTCTTATTCAAAGAACCCTTTAGTCATTCGTTTGATTGTATTTGGTACTGTAGCCGGAATATTAGAATTGGTAACGGATCATTATCTGGTTAGCGTCATCAACAGTTTGGTGTATCCCGGCAAAGAGGCAATGATTTGGAGTTCACCAGCCTATATGCCTTTGGCGTGGTCAAACGTTTTGCTTCAACTTAGTTTTATTGGTGTTTTACTTACATCACGTTTTGGGCTTGCGAAAGCTTCAATCATTTTATGTATTGCCGGAGGAATGTACATCCCTACCTACGAGCACTTAGCAAAGGATGCGGGTTGGTGGTGGTATAATAATAACACTGCGATGGTTATGAACGCTCCACTTTATGTAATAATTTGTGAAGCATTAATCTCACTTTCACTGCCTGTCATTTTGAATTATTCCGAGCACAACAAACTTGCAAAAACAGTATGGCTTGGCATACTCGAAGGCATCTGGATTTTATTCAGCGCGTGGCTGGCTTTCACGGTGGTTAGTGTTGTGGGGCAATAACAGTCGTTCTAATAAATAAAAAAGCATGTAGGGTTTCTTTTTCTTGTTGAAGTTTAGTTCATAAAAATGTTGGTAGATTTGCACCCAAATTAGTTGGAATGGAATTAGTACGGTTGGCAGATTGGTTTATCAACCCCTCTTATTTTAATGATTCTGCAACGTTGCGCAAAGCACGATTATTAGTGCGCTCCAGTTTGCTCACAAGTTTGTTCTCTATATCGTACGTTTGGTTAAGTATATTCTTTCATTATAACAAAGGCTTGTACTTCACTGCCTTTAACGTGATTGGTTACTTTGTGCTGCCCGTTCTGGTTCGTACCAATTTATCACTGCGTTTATTGACCAACATCTACCCTACGTTAGGAGCAATTACTGTCTTAGTATTAACATGGTTTTCCGGTGGAATGTGGTCAGCCATTTATCCTTGGATCATTGCCATTCCTGTATTGGCTCTTTTAGTGGCAGGCAAAACTCCGGCCATTTACTGGAGCATTTTTTCTTTTGCTTGTATGGTTGGTTATGGGATTTTAGAAATAAATCATTTTCCGTTTCCTGTCGAATACGATGTTGAATTAAGACCCGTTTGGTTTTTGTTTATAGTTCCTGGGTTGTTGTTAATTATTATGGTGGTCTCGATCACCTTTGAAAGCACTTTGCAGCGAGCTATGCTCGATGTTGAGTCGCAAAAAAAGACAATAGAATCGCAATCGAACGAGCTTAGTAAATTGCTTGAAGAAAAAGATCAGATTATTCGGATTCTTGCCCACGACTTAAAAAATCCATTGAACAACATTACTATGTTGTCAAAACTGCTCGAGAAAGAGAATCCTACACATGAATCGATGGAGATCGTTCACATGATTGGTAAAGCATCAAATAATGCGAATGTACTAGTGAAGCACGTGCTTGAAATGGCTACGCTTGATTATCGCTATGAAAATGTAAAGTTATTACCCATTGAATTCCCTTCCGTTTTGCAAGATGTTGTTCAATCTTTTAAAAACGCTTCTGAAAAAAAAGGCATCGCCATCCACACTGATGAGTTCAATGAATACTGTGTGGTGTTGGCTAACTTAACCTATCTTCGGTTAGTGCTTGAAAATTTGATTTCAAATGCGCTGAAATTCTCACCTCCAGGTAAACCAATCAAAGTCTCAATAGCACTCACTGAAAATGTTCAGGTACGCGTGCGCGATTACGGCCCTGGGATCAGTGTCGATGAAGAAGGGTTACTATTTAAGAAATTCTCTCGCCTCAGTGCCCGGCCAACAGCCAACGAAGATTCCAGTGGACTTGGTTTGTCTCTAGTCAAACGCTATATGGAATTGATGAACGGTCGGGTTTGGTTTGAACGCCCAGAAGATGGCGGTGCTGTTTTTGCCATTGAGTTGGCAAAGGCTTAATTAAGCATCGCACGTACAATTGCTCTCACCCATTCATCGTCATTTACACTCATTTCAATAAAAAATTTTCTTTAGACTATTGCGCAACCAAATAGTTGCATATATATTTGCAACCAGTTGGTTTCAAATACTCAAAATGAGAAGAGACATATTCCAAGCAATTGCCGACCCCACCAGGCGCGCCATTATCGCATTGATTGCCTTGCAGGCGATGACACCCAATGCAATTGCTGAGCATTTTGACACTTCGCGCCAAGCCGTTTCCAAACACTTGCGTGTACTAACCGAGTGCGAATTGGTAAAACAAACTCAACAGGGGCGTGAAATTTATTATGAACTAGAAATCAGCAAAATGAAAGAGATTGACAAATGGCTTAATCAATTCAGGAAGATTTGGGAAGAGCGCTTCGACAATCTGGACAAGTATTTGGCTAAAATTCAAAAAGAGAGAAAACATGGAAAATCTTAAAGTAGGTACCGCTGACAGAGAACTTCGCGTAGCGCGATTGCTACGCGCACCCGTTGACTTAGTGTGGGAAGTTTGGACTGATCCCGAGCACATCAAAAACTGGTGGGGACCCAACGGCTTCACGACTGACATTCACAAAATGGAATTGAATGAAAATGGCGAATGGTTATTGACCATGCATGGGCCAGATGGAAAAAATTATCCGAACAGAAGCATCTTCAAAGAAATAATAAAACATAAGAAAATTGTTTTCCAGAACTTCAACCCGAACTTCATCA
>DPLR01000061.1 GCA_003541895.1 Cytophagales bacterium
AAGGTTTGTGGCATATGTAAGTAATTTTGAAACTATACTTATCAATGAATCTAAGGTTGCCATTCAAATCCATGCAACCTTTTAGGATCGAAAACCGTCAAATGGATTTTAAAAACTCTTAAATCAATAAACGTACGTATCAAACTTTAAACCCCAAATCCAATCTACATGAAACAACTCTTACTGTTCGTTTTTTTTGCGAACATCATTTTCTCACTTTCGGCTCAGGATTTATACATTCCGCGCGATGTCAAAGCGGCCTACGCTAAAGGAACACGCTCGATGGATGGCAAGCCCGGAAAAAATTATTGGCAAAACAGGGCTCGCTACAACATCAATATCACTGCTTTGCCTCCTAATAGAAATATCAAAGGAGAAGAGAGTATCGTTTATTTCAACAACAGCCCAGACTCTATTCGCAACCCAAGCATCAAATTATTTTTGAATATCCACAAGGCAGGTGCGCCCCGCAATTTTGGTGCAGGTAAGGACTATTTAACTGATGGAATGCAAATTGAAGAGGTTACCGTGAATGGCGCTCCTTATGTGTGGAAAGAAAATTCTTTTTCACCTACCGTGCAGCAGATGCGTTTGCCAAAGGCACTACCTCCGCACGATTCTATAAAAATCACTTTCAAGTGGCACTTCGAAATTTCAAAGCAGAGCAATCGCGAAGGCATGATCGACTCCACTTCTTATTTTCTCGCCTACTTTTATCCGCGCATAGCAGTGCTTGATGATTACAATGTGTGGGACCGCATGCAATTCATGGACTCACATGAATTTTATAGCGACTTTAATGACTATACGGTTACTGTTAATGTGCCAAAAAATTACATCGTGTGGGGAACAGGCACCTTGCAACATCCAGAAAATTTATTGCAAGATGAAATTCTGAAAAGATATAATTCGTCATTCACCACAGATCAAGTTATTCATGTAGCAACCAAAGAAGAGTTGGCCGCAGGCAAAGTGACAAAACAAAATCAAACCAACAGCTGGCAATTCACGGCAAGAAATATTCCTGACATGTCATTCGGTTTGAGCGATCATTATTTGTGGGATGCCGGAAGCGTGATGGTAGATGATGCCACCAAAAGAAGGGCAAGCGTGCAAGCTGCGTACGATCAGCCTTCGGAAGATTTCAAACACGTGGTGAGATATGGAAAGCATTCGCTCAATTGGCTTTCACATCATTGGCCGGGCATTCCTTATCCGTATGAGAAGATGACTGTCTTCCGTGGTTTTGCAGACATGGAATATCCCATGATGGCCAACAACAGTTCGTTTAAAGACACTACGTTTTCGCGCTTTGTGGCGGAGCATGAAATTGCGCACACCTACATGCCTTTTTACATGGGAATTAATGAAACACGTTACGGTTTTATGGATGAAGGTTGGGCTACTACATTTGAGTTGCTGATTGGCACTGCCGATGTCGGAAAAGAAATGGCCGAAGCAATGTATAAGCAATTCAGAGTGGAAGGTTGGATTTATCACAACTCATCTTTAGAAGACATTGCGATCGTAACACCAGGCGATGCATTGACTGGCCCTGGATTTGGAAACAACGAATACGGTAAAGCAGCCATTGGCTATTTGGCTATGAAAGATTTGTTGGGCGATGAGCAGTTCAAAAAATGTTTGCATGCATACATGGATCGCTGGCATGGCAAGCATCCAACCCCATGGGATTTTTTCTTCACGTTCAATAATGTTGCCGGTAAAAATTTGAATTGGTTTTGGAACAACTGGTATTTCACCACCAACTACATTGATCTCGCACTTTCCGATGTAAAGAAAACAGGCGCAGGGTATGATTTACAAATAACTAATATTGGAGGAATGGTAGCTCCGTTTAATCTACTCATTACGTATGATGACGGCAGCACTGAACAAAAGCACCAAACGCCAAGCGTGTGGGAAAAAGACCAGAGCAAAACCTTGGTGTCCGTCAAAACAAAAAAGAAAATTCAGTCAATAAAAATGGATGGCGGAATTTGGATGGATGCCAATCCATCTAACAACGAGTGGAAGGAGAAGAAGTAATCTAAGATTATCTTACTACATGAAACACATAGGCATGAAAATGTCTATGTGTTTTTTATTTAGGGCTTAATCTCCAAAAGAGTGATAGGCAGATTTCGATTGTGTTCAGGCAGTTCCTCGCTGTTTGGCGTAACGAATTTTTCAACTACCTCAAAACCAAAACTTTTGTAGTATTCTACAATTTCGGGATTGTGATCCCACGTGTCCATGCGAACAGATTTTAAGTTTAATTGGCTCGCACGATTTTTTGTCCAGGCTAAGATTTCACCAAATAGTCGTTGTCCTTTGAATGTCGGATTGACTACAATTCGGTGCAAGTAAATAGCATCAGCCTGCTCTCGTTCGCGCCAAATAATTTTATCAGAGTAACAAACACTGAAGATGATGGCAATCTCTCCATCCATTAAAATCTTATATTGATTTTTATTTTGAATGTCGTTGATCAATGCATTTCGGTCATAATTTCTCCACACTTGGTAGCCTTTTTTCTCTTGGTATTGAATGGAAGATTCGAATAGCTCAAAAACAAATTCAAGGTCGGCCAAGGTTGTATTCTCAACAGTCAGCGATTTCATGATGACAATACTACTATGTAATTTGGTAAACTAAAATATGAAGTCAGCCGGTTCAATTGTGCTTTATTTTTTTCTGCTAAGCTTAGCAGGCTATTCTCAAAATTTCCCGAAGCAGGAAATCGTAACTAAAAAAATGAACGAGTTGATGCGTTCAAGCGATTTGCCAGCTGTTGTGGCCATAGCGGTAAATAAAAAAGGTCAACGTATTACTTATGCTTTTGGGAAAGCGGTCTGGACGGAAGATACTAAAGTTACACCCCAACATATTTTTAGAATTTATTCGATGACAAAACTCGTGACCAGCGTGGCTGCTATGCAGTTAGTGGAACAAGGCAAAATTAAATTAGATGATGACCTCTCAGTTTTACTGCCCGAGATGGCAAAGATCCCGATTTTAAAAGACGGGCAATTGATCACTGCAAAAAAAC
>DPLR01000253.1 GCA_003541895.1 Cytophagales bacterium
CCCAGATTTCCCAGTTGAAAACGCCCAGCTGTTTTAATCGCTCTTCACTTGGATTGTGTTCGATGGTAATTTTGCTCATGTTCTTCCTAAAAAATTAAACTTCTTGAAATGACAATTTTAGCATCAGGTCTGTCTTAGTGCCATTTGCCACCTATAACCGGTCTGAGTGGTGGGTATTACTGATCAATTTTGACGCTGTTACCTGGATATTTTCAACGCAGATTGACAACCCTGTCCCTCAAGCGAAGGATTTTATTACCAATAGGGCTTGCTTAAGGTCTTTAAATATTTGCGACAGAACTATTTAATCTGACCCCATTGATTCGTTCTCCAAGCTACGCCTGATTCCAATTTCTAAGCCACGAATCTCTGCCAATCCTTTCATTCTGCCATACAGCGAGTAACCTGAATTGAATTTTTTTCCAATATCATCAAACATCAGATTACCATGATCAGGACGAACGGGAATTAAAACACCATCGCTCTCTTTAGTGCGTTTCAATTCTTCCTTAACCAAAGCTTTAACTACTTCAAACATATCTACATCACCATCAAAGAAATAATCTTCACAGAAATTTCCTTCAACGTCCCGTGTTACATTCCGAAGGTGGGCGAAATTGATTCTGTAACCAAGTTCGCGAGCAATTTTTGGAATGTCATTAAAATGTCCTGCGCCGAACGAACCAGTACAAAGCGTAATTCCATTGCTAGGTGAATCA
The DNA here is from genome assembly GCA_003541895.1 of Cytophagales bacterium. Lineage (GTDB taxonomy): Bacteria > Bacteroidota > Bacteroidia > Cytophagales > Cyclobacteriaceae > ELB16-189. The sequence goes on from DPLR01000253.1 coordinate 720, forward strand.
ACAACATTCACCAGTTCTTTGGCATCGTCAATGGTACTAACAATTCGTGGTAAGCCTAATAACGAAAACGGGGGGTCGTCGGGATGAATTGCCATGCGGACACATACAGATTCAGCTATTGGAATAACTTCTTTTAAAAAGTGATTAAGGTTTTGTTTTAGCTTTGCAGCATCAATATTTTTATAACTATCCAAAACAGCTTGAAAAGCTTCAAGCGTATACGATTCTTCGGAACCAGGTAATCCTTTTATTATGGTTTCAACCAGTTTTTGTTTTTCTTCATCATTCAGAGTTGAAAAATAAGCTTTTGCATCAGCTTTTATTTTATCGGAATAATCCTTCTCTGAATTAGGACGTTTTAACAGAAACAAATCAAAAGCAGCCAAGGCTTTAATTTCGAACTTTAATGCTTTTGAGCCATCCTGAAAAGTATAATTCAAATCGGTTCGTGACCAGTCGAGAACTGGCATAAAGTTGTAACAAACGGTGTAAATACCGCATTTGCTTACGTTTTTCAACGAAGTTTTGAAATTTTCAATGTATTGAAGATAGTTGCCTGTTTGCTTTTTTATATCCTCATGAACCGGAATACTTTCAATAACTTCCCAAGTTAAACCTGCTTCTTCAATTACGGTTTTACGCTTCATGATTTCATCAATAGTCCAAACCTCGCCGTTAGGAATATGATGAAGCGCAGTAACTATGCCAGTTGCACCAGTTTGTCTTATTTGTTGTAAAGTAATTCGGTCGTTAGGTCCAAACCATCGCCAAGTATGTATCATGCTAATTACCTAATTATCATTATCTCTGAATTCGACCCGATGCATCACCTTTCATCAAAGCCTCTACCTCATTTACGGTTACAAGATTGAAATCACCATGAATGGTATGTTTCAAACAAGAAGCCGCAACTGCAAAATCTAACGCCTTTTTATCATCTTTATAGGTTAGCAATCCATAAATCAAACCACCCATAAACGAATCGCCACCGCCCACAGGGTCTACGATGTGAGTGATGTCATATTCCGTAGCTTGGAAAAATGTTTTTCCATCATAAAGCACCCCCGACAATTTATTATGATTGGCATTTACGCTTGTTCGCAAGGTTGTAATAACCTTTTTTACATTTGGAAAATATTTCGTAATTTCTTCCGAAACCAATTTGTAAGCCATAGCACCTACATGACCAGTTGAAACATCTACCATTCCAGGTTTTATATGCAGCGCTTTTTCTGTTGCTTCATCATTCCCAAGAACAATATCAGTTTCAGCAACCAAAATAGGCATCACTTCATGAGATTGTTTGCCATATTTCCAGAGGTTTTTTCGATAGTTCAAATCGCAAGAAACAGTTACACCCTTGCTTCTGGCAATTTTTATTGCTTCAAAGCAAGCATCCGCAGCGCCTTGCGAAACTGCTGGCGTAATTCCTGTCCAGTGAAACCAAGTTGCACCTTCAAAAACTTCATCCCAATTAATCATTCCGGGTTGTATTTGAGAAAATGCCGAATATGCACGGTCGTAAATTACTTTGCTTGCACGGTTTACTGCTCCCGTTTCCAAAAAATACGAACCCAAACGTTCACCACCCCAAACAATTGATTGCGTGTTTACGCCATATTTTTTAAGCTCCATTTCGCAAGCTTTAGCGATATCATTATTTGGTAAACGTGATACAAAGCTTGCGTCAACGCCGTAATTGGCAAGTGAGACTGCAACATTAGCTTCACTACCACCATAAGATGTTTCAAAATTTCGTGCTTGAGAAAATCGTTGAAATGATGGCGTTGCTAGTCGCAACATGATTTCGCCAAATGTTATTACTTTGTTCTTCATAACTATAAATCAAAATTATTTGTTGACTCCCAATTATTAAATTTCTTCAACTTTGATATACAAAGAGTTACTTGCAAAACCCATTTACAGCTAGCGCAATTAAAAGAACAATAACCTGCTCATAAATGATAAAACAAAAGCTTATGAAGAAACAAATGTCATAGGCAAATCAGTAGGTTAAGAACGCCATTATCACAGACAGAATACAACCACGGTGAAAAAAATAGGTGGCTCTTGTTGTACAATCGCGACGATATTGGACGATAGCTATTTTACTTCTTCCTTATACCATTCCGAATTTGTCAGGAAGCATCCTGCATGTTTCAATAATCCATCTTAAGCAACTTATGATAACCGGCGGCGGGACTCCCGAGTAGACTACAATAACATTCCTTGCAATTGTTTTTGTAATTTGATGATTCTGAAATTATAAATGCAAACTTAATTTTGAAGCTCCACATTTTGCGTTACCCCACACCTAGACTCCGCTATACGCACTAAACCCGCCATCAACTGGGATAACAACTCCGGTAACAAATTTTGACAAATCTGAAACAAGATAAAGAAGTGTACCCGTCAGTTCTTCAGGGATACAAAAACGCTCCATGGGTGTCCCGTTGATGATCTTCTTACCTCTGGCAGTAAGTTCGCCGGTTTTTTCATCAATTAGAAGAAACCTGTTTTGATTTGTAAGAAGAAATCCGGGTGCAATTGCATTAACTCTGATCCCTGTCTTTGAAAAGTGAACCGCAAGCCATTGTGTGAAATTATTAACAGCTGCTTTTGCAGCGGAATAAGCAACAATTTTGGTCAGGGGCCTATAAGAATTCATCGATGAAATATTGATTATGACGCCTGATTTTTTCTTAACCATGTCGGTTGCGAAAACCATCGAAGGAATAAGGGTTCCTTTGAAATTCAGGTCAAATACCTCATTGAAACCTTCGATCTGAAGTCCGAAAAATGTATCTTCAAGATTTTCGGTTTCATTCCCCTCCATCTTTTT
>DPLR01000324.1 GCA_003541895.1 Cytophagales bacterium
TGCTTGCGTCATCAAAATTAACAATGACAATCCCGTTTATTCTAGGAGCAATTTCCCATTCTTCTATCATAGGTTAAACTTACCCCGAATCTTCGTAAGAAGACTGTCCCTGTCGTTGTTAACTGGATCTTCAAAGACCAAATCCTTTGCGTAATCTAACATATCGCGTAGATGTGGTCCCGGCTTTAGACTAAATTCGGTCATAATGTCGTTACCGTTCACATTGATCTTGGTAAAGCTGTCCTTTTCATTCTTTACTTGATCGATCAGCCCACCAATTTCATCTACTACTTGTAGTGATCGAGTAACTTCTTCAGGAGACTTTCTGAGATTAGACATCGCATCGGCCTTTGACAGCTTCAGCAAGTAACCGGCATTGTCTCCAATCTCCGAGTACATACGTCTGACACCCTTAAGAGTAGTCGGCTTCTTCATGTGGTTTGCAACCATAGTCTGAATAAATCCGACTTCTTCATTAGAGAATCTATATCTCTTCAAGATGTCAGGAATTTGTTGTGCTCCAACGCTCTCATGATCATAGAAAGTTCTCTCTGCGTGATCGTAAGCGCTTGGCTTACCGATATCATGAAAGTATGCAGCCAACTTACCCAAAGCATCTCTCTTGTCTTCTGGATTTGCTGCTCCGTAGTGGTCACCAACAAGCATAGAATGAGTAAATACATCTTCACCGTGCCAAGGACCACCATCATGATCAACCATGGTATGTACTTCTGGAAAAAGGTGCTCCAGAATTCCAAACTCATTTAGATCGTTGAAAAATCCAGAGAATTTTTCTACGCTAGCAACTCCCTTCAAAACTTCTTCCCTGATTCTATCGGGAGATACCTTGTCAAGAACAAGCTTTTGAACATCGCTGTCTGACATTGCTTTCTTGGTAGAATTTGCATACTCTCCACCAATGCGCAACTTAAACCGAACAGCACGTAAATATCGCAAAGGATCTTCGCTGATTCGGTCAGCAGCATTTTCGACAAAACGGATCTCCTTATTCTTAAGATCTTCCCTACCATTGAAAGGATCGATTAGTTCTCCGGTCTTTGCATTGATAGCCATCGCATTGATAGTTAGATCCCTTCGTCTGAGATCCTCTTCGACGGTATCAGCATATTCAACTTGAAATGCGTTCCTATCACCAGTAGCACCACTTGATATTTCCTTCCTAAACGTGGAAATTTCAAGCTCTGCTTCGCCCAATCTAACGCGCACGGTAGGAAATACGTTTCCAGTCAGCTTGGCCGATTCCTTGTCAAATATGCCCATAATTTCGTCTGGCTTAAGATTAGTGGCGATATCAAAATCCTTCGGCTTATTGCCAGAAAGAATATCGCGTACCGCACCACCAGCAATGTAAACCTTATCGCTATTTTCAAGCAAACGATTTACAATACTCACTTCGTTGTTGCTCATGCCAAGCTTCTTAAGCCCAGCTTCATTTTCTTCTGGCTTTACCCAGTATCTCTTTTGCATAGTGACAGCCTTCTTTTCTGAGCCAACTTGTGTGTTTATAACTTTTTCTACTGGTCGTAATTTAGCTTTGTTTATGCGTTCCATTGTCAATCAAGCAGCTATATAATACAAAAGGTTTACAATGTCAACTCAAAAAGAGAGTTGCTTCAAAAGAACTTTGGATGGTTCTCGGAAATATGCCCAAATCATTTCGGTATTAAACAGCGAAGCGATAAATCTAGATTTCATTGTACCTTCTTCACCAACCATCGGTTCATCTAGATTATCAAAATAAGCCCTAAAAAATTTTCCATATTTTGTATCGCTTAGGAGCTATTCAACAAAATCCAAAAAATTATCTGGATTAACTTTCGCATATTTCTTCACAATCTCAATATTGTTTTCTTTTAATGCGAAATGCAATATTTTGTGTGTAGCTTGAGCTTTAGTTTGTGGGAGGTTTTTGCTAAACAAGTCTCGAACAATGAATCCATTTTTAATATAGAAAAGGACTGCCGTTTCAACAGAATACAATTCTATGAATCCACAATTTAACTGCTCCAGACCAACTAAGGATCGCATGGCCGTTTGCATAGTTTCCAATATACGAGATCCGATATTTTCATATTTCTTGTTGATAAACAATCCATTCAATGCAAGAACTGCTTTTTTTCCGTAATCCAAATCTTCTCTAATTGATATTCCAAATGAGATCGAGCTTATTTTTTCAATTGTTGCTGCATCGGTTGTGTTAATATTTACATAGCCGCTTTGTTCACCTTCTTCAAAATAAACAGAATATCGTTCAAGATTTTCTGGGTCTATTCTTTTTATTTCATCTATAACAAAAAGAACTGCTTTTGATGCAAGACATTTTGGTTCTGGTATAGTAAATACTGCTAAATTTTCCTTATTTGATGAAGATGTAATTGGTGCTTCCATAACAGCGGGAACTGGCTGTGGAACAGCAGTTGTCTGCTATAAGTCGCCAGCATATATAAAATTAAAAGCACCAGCAACAGAATTAACAGAACGCACTAAAGATATATAGTCTTGATTCATATAATCCTCCAATATATTTTTCTTAATTAGTTCGAAGTGATTATATCAATTAGATTTTCTTTCTCGTAGATCTTTAGCAATTGCTCTCTAAACAATGGATTCCATAAACTACTGAGACATGGAGCATACTGAAATATTCCCTGATCCATTAAAGATTCTACCCCAACTGTATTAACAAATTCTTCAAGTTCTTTTATAAATTCTGGCTTGGGAATACGATTACCACGAAGAAAATGGTGCTCAGATTTTAGAATGTCTTTGTATTTGTTTGCAACGTGAACACATATTTCATATGGTGTTTTAAAATGGCTTGTGCAGGCAATATAATTGTTTTTATCGCAAACAAATTCGCACTCAGGGAAAATTATATCATATGATTTAGTATTCACATATGTAGCTGTTCTCATTCTACTAGGGAA
>DPLR01000035.1:0-3501 GCA_003541895.1 Cytophagales bacterium
ATCAATGGGTGAAATGTGTTTCTGCTCCGGAAAATAGAAACTCCATGTCTCAAAAAACAGGAAGATCTGATCTCACATGATACCCCATTCAAAACCGCTCATCGACCAAGAGGACATGGCAGCTGTTTCAGATGTCCTAGCTTCAGGTAACATTGCTCAAGGTGTCAAGGTTAATGAATTTGAGCAAGCTGTTTCGCAATTTGTTGGGACTAAATTTGGCGTAGCGTGTTCTTCGGGCACCTCGGCTCTTCATCTTGCCCTAATCAGTATAGGTGTAGGTTCCGGGGACGAGGTTGTTATGCCTAGTTATGTATGTTCTTCGCCTTACTTTGCTACTTTGCACGCTGGTGCAGTGCCTAAACTCGCTGACATAAACTTCTTAGATTTTAACATAAGCGTAGAAAGTGTCAGAGAACACCTTTCAGAAAAAACAAAGGCAATTATTGTCCCGCATATGTTCGGAGCGGCTACTGAAATTGATGAATTATTAGCGCTTGGTGTGCCGATAGTTGAAGATTGTGCGCAGTCACTTGGAGCACAATATAAAGGACAACAGGTTGGAAGTTTTGGCGCAGTATCTGCTTTCTCTTTTTATGCAACAAAAATGATCACTACTGGAGAAGGGGGCATGATCTTAACTAATGAACCTGAATTTTACAACAAACTTGTCGAGTACAGGGATTATGATAAAAAATCATTATCTTCTACAAAATATAATTACAAAATGACCGATTTTCAAGCGGCCCTTGGACTAAGTCAACTCAAGAAACTGCAACATTTCATTGAAAGGAGAAGACAAATAGCTTATGCTTACAATACGAGCTTCTCAGATTGCAATATTGAATTGCCCGTGGATAATCCAAGTAAAAAATCTGTCTATTTTAGATACGTCATAAAAGTCTCCAATCGAGATTGGGTTCAACAAGAGGCAAAAAATAGCGGCTTAATTTGCCAGAAACCCATTTATCAATCTTTACATACCTATTTAGGTCTGCTGGGATATCCCAATTCTGACAGGGCAACTGAAAGATCATTATCTATTCCAATATACCCCAGTCTGACTAATGACGAAATTGAAAAGATCACTCAAACTTTGCGTCGTCTGCTGCCGCAAAAACACAAATAATCCATTCTTCTAATAATGTCTTTTATAATAAGAAGTGATCATGAAACAAATCCTTTAGTGCCTTCAATTGCAGTGACCGTTGTTGATAATTGAACTATTAGTACGTGGTGTAAGTTGGTACCGGTCTACTGCTAATATTTTATTATTGTGACTTCTGCTCCAAAATAATCCATGAAAGTTCTTTTGTTGTAAAATAAATTATATCTGAACCCCTAAATAGCCAGCTAAAAAACTGACAATCGCGCCAACCAAGTTTTTCAAATCGCCAGAAGTAAAACCCCACCTAAAACACGCCATAGTCGCCGACAATTTCTTGTAGCATTTACTTAGGACAGTCGTAATTAGGTTTGTAATATTGCTTTGAAAGATAATTCAGGTTTAACCTTTTGATTGTGCGGTTTTTGATATGTTTCATTTTTGGAAATATGGCTTATATGCATTTGTGGATTGTCTTGTATCATAATAAAGCAAGCACGGAAGAAAAAGAGGCTTCCTACTGCTTTAAGGAAGAAAAATTGCGAATCATGCTAATCAAAACAGAAAATGAGGTAAATTAAAATGACCCAGAAAACTGCAGATGAAATTCGAGAATTATTAGGTAGCTCTAAGCTAGATTTTGATGTAGCAGAGATTAGGGCTTTGAATGATTCTCTTCCAAAAATATTTCAACTCTGTTCATTTACAGAAGAGATTTGCACAACAAAACAATGTTTAGACTGTAAAATCTTCAATAAACTACGTAACCTAAATAACGCGCGCCTAAAATGATTAAAATTGCTTTCAGATTCATATCTTAGAGCAAGGTCACTTTTCTAGCTAAAGTGTGTGGATGGCAAAGCGCGTGTTTGTTGACGTACTGGGAAAAAAGGAGCGGCGGTATTTCGAGGTTTCTTGGAAATTGGTCTACAATGTAGTTCAGAAAAATCTTAATTAAAACGTGTAACTGCATCATCATGACTCAAGATAACCTACCTCATTAGATTTATACTAGCCAAAAATACAAAGTAAGATCGAGGAAGAAAAAAACGACCAAAGCTGCAGAAATGGCCAAAATTTCAACAAAAGGCAGTTTCCACCTACTTTGGGGTCTAGTAATATCCACAGTTATCTCCTCAGTTGCGACGATTTTTGTTGCAAGACTACTCGGGTCAGACCTATATGGTCTATATGGGATAGTGCTGATCGCGCCCGGCCTCATTAGTGTTTTTCGAGACTGGGGAATAAATTCAGCCATGGTACGGTACACAGCCCAGTATCGATCAGAAGACAGAGCATCCGAAGTCAGAAACATACTTGTTTCCGGAATAGTCTTTGAAATAACTCTTGGGATTGTACTGTCCGCATTATCTTTTGGCCTCTCAGGCTACATCGCATCAAACATATTCCACCGCCCCGAAATAACCTCCTTAATCCAAATAGTATCCATCTCAATCTTTGCCGGTGGACTAATTAACGCAGCAACAGCTGCATTTACAGGCATTGAAAAAATGGAACTCAGCAGCCTCATGCTTATCTTCCAATCCATAATAAAAACCGTCATAATGATTACGCTAGTCATATTTGGATTAGGCACTGCTGGAGCAATCATAGGCTATACGTTCGCAATGGTAATTGCTGGTTTAATAGGTTTGGTACTTGTATGGACTCAATACAAAAACTTACCAAAACTAAGCAATGCTAAACTCGAAATAAAAGCCTACATTAAAACAATGTTGTCATATGGTACGCCTTTGTCGATTTCAGCAATCATAGGTGGTTTTCAGGGGCAATATTACGCTTTTCTGTTGCCAATTTTCTACATCACCGACAATACCGCGATAGGCAACTTTGGAATAGCATCAACTTTTATCGTTCTAATATCGTTCTTTGCATCGCCGATAACGACTATGCTTTTTCCAGCATTCAGCAAACTCGATCCGCAAAAAGACAAAGAAATATTATTAAAAGTCTTCCAGCTCTCAGTCAAATACGCCTCACTTCTAGTGGTGCCAGTAGCGGCGCTCGTTATGAGTCTAGCTGAACCAGCCGTCTCTACACTATTTGGTGAAACGTACTCGTCAGCACCATTATTTTTAGCGTTGCTTGCAATTTCCTATCTATTCGCAGTCTTTGGAAGCCTGAGCGTAGGTAACTTCATCAACAGTCAAGGAAAAACCACATTCATGCTTTACCTAACCGTAATACAAGCAGCTATCGGTTTTCCAGTTGGTTATATTCTAATTATGCAGTTTGGGGTTTTAGGATTGATTATAACTTCGCTCATAACTGGGATTCCCGTCACTATTATATCGCTTCATTGGATAAGAAGACATTACGAGTTAACAGTAGAATGGCGTTCGTCAGCAAAAATTCTGCTGTCCTCAGCATTAGCCGCT
>DPLR01000035.1:3892-4145 GCA_003541895.1 Cytophagales bacterium
TGGATAATCTGCGTGACATGGTGAGCGGATTGGGATCAATTGGCAAAATACTAAACCGTATCCTAAACGTCCTCGAAAAACTAATGAAACCCTTCAACCCTGACCCGCATCACGATTAATGCCCATGCTATATTTTTGTTATCAACAGTCCGCAGATTGCGTGGTGCTAGTAGTTGATGTTTCGATTCATAAAGAATATCTTCAACAAAGCTAATAGTAAATCCAACCGGCGAAGAAAAACAATGCAAAAAAA
>DPLR01000035.1:4488-4672 GCA_003541895.1 Cytophagales bacterium
ACTCACAAATAATTGCGTTTATTGGGTTGGGCTTAACTTTTTGGGGTGCGCTTTTCTTACTTATTCCGCCTCCAAAACATGTTGAAGCCAGTTTCTTAATAACCTCCTCGTTGTCGAATTACATGACCATAGATAGAATGCTCAATTATCTTATCCCAAAAAATGAAGCATACAATATACCCCC
>DPLR01000461.1 GCA_003541895.1 Cytophagales bacterium
TAACAAATCCACAAAGCCATTTTAACTACAGAATCGGTATTGTATGATTTCAAAATTGCAATTTTATCGTTTGAAGATTTCGTTGCTACAAGCTTACTATAAAGATCGTACATATGATTCTCCAATAAAATGTGTTTCGGTGGCCAGAGCGAATCATAACCACCGAAAATATTTACTCTTCAATGTTCAACAAAAGCATTTCATCGGAATTCAACATTGGTGCATATTCCGACTTATGGGTAAACTTAGAACTAGCAATGATGATGGGAATAAAGGAATTGAATTTTTCTTCTCCCAGAATTCTCTCTTCATCATAGAAGTTCTCCTTTTGTAGCCCATACAGACAATTCGTGATTGGACGAACAATAGCATTGATCGGCTCAGAACTTCCAGTATTAGCCACAGCCTTGATTGCCCTTCCCAATGCACGATTCTTGCCCTCTTTGCTACTGAATTCTTCCAAAAGAGAACACACCGAAATACCACGAGAAAGCACCGTACCATTCTCACCAAAAAGCAAACACGCAGTATAAATTGGAATACCAGCTTCATAGCGAGTATAGAACTCAAAACTCTCGATTAGATCAATTACTTCCCCGTGTTTCTTTTTAAGCTTTTCCAAATTCATGACAGTCTCCAATTGTTTTTAGTTGTTAGTCATCACAAATACTTGATACACAATCACTAACTACACTCGCCGCATCAGAAAGAACTTCGCAAACAGACTCAACTAGATCTGGAGAAATAACTACAGCGGAAACTACTGCATCAACAATTCCATCATCGTAGTCATCGTTGCAGTTACTCACACAACCGCAAGAACATGTACGCTTCAGAACTTTCTCATTTCTCTCGGCTTCTTTTCTTTCTTTGCGTTCCTTCCATTTTCTTTTTATCCAAGCAAACATATCCGTTATCCTTTCACAACTGCAAGTGGACGCATCTTGTGTACAACATCAACCAAATCGGATTGATTTTTCATAACTTCATCGATTGACTTGTACGCCCCAGGAGCTTCACCAAAATCAAACTCAACATCAGCAGCCTTCTTACCCTTTCTCTTAGGCTTCTTCCAACCAGCAAAAGATATACCTTCCATAGCCTTATCACACTCTTCCTTGGTCAATTCCAACGAAGCTGCATTTCTACCAAGCTTACGACCAGCACCGTGTGAGCAAGACATGAAAGAAAAAATGTTGCCAAGTCCACGCACAATATACGATGCAGATCCCATCGACCCAGGAATTATTCCAACTTCACCATACTTAGCTGACGTTGCCCCCTTTCTATGAACCCACACATTATGTCCAAAATGCTTTTCTAACGTAGCATAGTTGTGATGAATATTAACTTCCCCTTGAACAGCAAATCCACCCAACCGATCCATCACTGCATATTTTACCTCTTCCATCATTCTACGACGATTCTCTGCCGCATATTCCAATGCAAAATTCATATCACGTAAATATGCAGCACCTTCAGCAGAATCGACTGGCAAAAAAGCCAAATCAGCGGTTGGAATATTAGAATGATACTTCGCATTCAATTCCATCGCAACCTTGTGATAATAAGAAGCAATTCTATGTCCAAGATTTCTTGAACCAGAATGCAACATTATACACAAAAATCCCTCTTCATTTTCTTGCAACTCAATGAAGTGGTTACCACCACCAAGCGTACCCAAGTTTAATCTAGCCAAATTCCAAACAGCGCTAGAAACTTCACCATTAGCAAACGTTGCTTCCATCCACGCAGGAGGATCTAAAATCTTGGAAATGTAGTTATCAAACCCAGACCAAGGAACTCCCTTTTCCTTAACATGAGCATGACCTTCGCCAACGGGAATTCTGCGATGAATGTCTTCTCTAATCTTATCCAACAATTCCCGCGAAATGTCACCGGCTTTAATATCGGTCTTGATAAATCCCATTCCACACCCGATGTCAACACCCACTGCATTAACACAAACACAATCAACAAGTGATACAACGCTTCCTATAGGAACACCATATCCCAAATGAGAATCTCCCATAAGAGCAACATGTCTAAATACACAGGGAAGGTTTGCAGCATTTATAGCTTGAGATAACGTATCGACATCAATATCATCGCACCAAGACATGATAGAAACTCTAGTATTAAGTTTCTTGGCATCTTTTTCCCATTTCATGAATTTCCCCCTGATAATGCAATTCCATATGACAATTAAAGCAAAGAAGAATACATTTATCTAATTCTGCATTAAGTTTATCAATTGCATATCCAAACAAAACACCAACACCAATTTCTTTCTCTTCCGCATCCTTATGATGAAACGTTAATGCTGCCAAACACTTATCATACCCACACAATTGACATTTACCACCCATTCTCTCAACCGCATATTTTTTACGCAAACGGTTGCGGTTCTTTTTTGAAATGGTACGATTAATCTTAAACGCCGAATTTCTTCTATTCTCATTTAACTATTCCCTATGACAACCAACACACCTAGCTTTATATTCTGGAACTCCCATTTGCGTAAATGAACTATTCTACTCACAAGGAGCTAATTCTCCACATTTTTTACAAATTTTATCAACAAACTTGGGAAATGAATTTGGATCAACAACCTGTCTCCAAAATCGTTTTTTCTCATTCCGCTTCCTCAAAGTCTCTAAAGAATTCTTGCCCATAATTAAATTCCCCACCATTCAACAACGGTTTACCACAACAACAACTCATTGTCAATCATTTTTTCTTTGCGACAACCAAAAAATTATAATCATTTTTTTCAAATAGTTCGTTTGCATAAACAACTGAAAGATTTTGTATTTCATTTAGGCAAGCTAAAATATATTCTTTTGAGAAATCATCAATTTGATGGTGCTCATTGGGCAATTCATCGATCAATTTACAATGCGCGACATACCTTTGTTGATCAGGAAGCAATAAAACCAAAATACCCCC
>DPLR01000475.1:0-3859 GCA_003541895.1 Cytophagales bacterium
AGGATATTACATATTTCAGTTCCTGTTAAAAACATTCCATTAAACTGCATAAGATTAAAAACAGACATTACAGCGGCTGTATATTGTTCACAATTAGTCTTAATAATTTTATCGTATTCAATTTTCAACCTTTCTTCGAATCTAATGCTTTCCAAGCTTAAATAGTCTTTCACAATTTTCAATTCGTCCTCAAATTTTGTAAGGCCCTTCGTTCCCGTTGCCAAAGAGTTGCGTAAGATGTTTGATAACTGCGTAATGGCTAATTTTGACTTTAATGGGTTTTCATCTACCAATGCACGAATGCTGTTCATCGCATTAAAAATAAAATGAGGGTTTAATTGCGCTTTTAGATTGTTGAGCTCAATGTCTTTTACCGTTGCTTCAAGCTTAAGAGATTTGTTGTAACGTTCAAAATAATTGTAGGTGAAATAAAATACTGACCAAAGGAAAAAAATTATTGAATAAATTAGTGAAAGCCCAAGCACCCGCCAAGGGTCAAAGGCTGTTGTTGATTTAAAAAAACCTAGAGAAAATGCCACTGGTATTCTTAAAAAATACATTAGCAAGCCCATGATAAACACGCTGGCGATAACGCGTTGAATCAATTTTGACATTCCTAAATACAGCCATTGATTTTTGTGTATGTACCATCTAAAAAAATGGGTGGTAAGCAAACAAAGTAGTCCTTCATAAAAAAAGAAAATCACGCGGGATGAGTCGAAAGATCCCCCAGTTGAAGCTATAACATTTGCTATTACCTGAATGATCATATAAAATGCCCACCCGCCTATTTGTAATATCCAGTATAGCCTTACTTTATTATTAATCATTGATGTAATCTACAAATTTCATTCATTCAAAATTTTGAAAGATGGACAAGGGAAACCAAATTCACTCAATGCACTTATTCGTTAGCGGGGCATTTCCGGACTATTTTAGAGATTAGTTACTTTTGATTAATTCTCTGATAGCAATCAAATTTGTTATTCGCAAAATGATGAAGAAACTTTCAGTTTATTTAATTTTTCAGTTTGTTATCATTTCATTTTTATCTGCTCAGACTATAACCATAGAAGGCGTTGTACGCAATGGCAAAACAAAAGAAACTTTGCCTTTCGCAACGGTATTCATTAATCAAACTACAAAAGGTTCAATTACAGATTCCAATGGTCATTATAGCATTCGAAATCTATCCATCGGAACCGTAGAGTTGGTGTGCACTTACGTTGGCTTCAAAGCGTTTTCCGTTAAAATTGAAATTAAAAGTGAATCGAATATTCAACAAAATATAAATCTGACGCCCGAAGTTTTAGAATTAAAAAAAGTAGAAGTAACAGCTACTCATGACGAAGTTTGGAATGCCCAGTTAAAAAAATTTAATAAAATCTTTCTTGGGCTAGGGCAAAATTCAAAAGGCTGTAAGATTTTAAATCCGTGGAATATTGAATTCAAAGAGGAGAAAATTGAAGGGAATATTCGTTTTACTGCAACATCGGCTCAGCCAATTGAAATTGAAAATATGGCCCTCGGTTATCACATCACATTCTATCTCAAAAGATTTGAAAGTGATGATGAAGGCTATACCATTGGCGGCAGTAGTAAATTCAAAGAGTTAAATACCAACGACTCTGCGTTGGCAAAACTATGGACTAACAACAGAGCTAAAACTTTTTTAGGGTCGTCACGGCATTTAATGAATGCCCTCAAAGGGCATCGATCAAAAGAAGAAGGATTTGATCTTTACTTTAAAGCAACCCCGCCTCCTTACCAAATACGAGGAGGTTTTACACAGCAGATTGGTAAAACTGTTTTTCCTTTCAAGCCAAGTTCAATTTCCATCAGTGAGATCATGAAAAATCACTATTGGATTTATTTGGGGGCACCAGTTCTTGAAGTTCACTACAAGCCTGTTCATTCAGATGTGCCTGTCTATCCAGACATTCCTTACCAAGTGTCGTGGCTGAAAATCAACGGAGGAAGGTTGGCCATAAATGAAAAAGGAGTCGTTTTGAATCCGGCTGACCTTATCGTCTATGGTGCTATGAGCCAAACAAGAATTGCTGATTTGTTGCCTGATGATTATTCAACGGAAATTAACGCTGTATCATTATTTAAACATGATAATGTACCAAGGAGTAATCTTCAAGAGAAAGTCTATCTGCACATCGATAAAGATTATTACTACCCAAACGAGACCATCTGGATTAAAGCTTACATGAATTATCGCTCGCGGCCAAAGATGGATAGTTTAAGCCGAGTGTTGTATGTGGAATTGATCTCCAGTGTAAGTAAAATTGTTACTACAAAGATCTTGAAAATAGAAAAAGGTGTGGCCCATGGGCAAATCGAATTGCCAAGTACTATCAATCCCGGAGACTATTTTATACGGGCCTATACAGAATGGATGCTGAATTATTCTGAAGAGGAAATTTTTGTTCGCCATGTGCCGATTCTAAGAAAAGAAGAACGCCCATCACGCATCTCAAAAAAATATGACGATTCGGTTTCCAATTCATTTGTATCCATTAAACCGAGTAAATCAATTTACCATCAACGAGAGAAAATTGAAGTTGAAATTATAGTGAAGGACAAATCAGAAAATATAGTACCCTCAAATCTGTCTGTTTCGGTAACTGATCTAAATCAGACAATCGATAACTCAGAAGAAACCATTTTGAATACTTGGTCATTTCACGATGAGAAGGAACCAGAAAAAATAAAATTCCCAGTCGAGAATGGAATAAACCTAACCGGCATTGTAAAAAATAAAAGAGGGAAAGCGGTTGCTGAGAATCTTTTATTGACAAAAAGTGGTTCACAAGAATCGATTTTGATTGATACGCATGCCAATGGTAGTTTTCAAGTGGGCAATTTACAGGTAGAAGACACCGCAACATTTTTAGTAAAATCTGTTTCACCTAAAAAACAAGCAACACACATTGACTTACTACCGCGCTATGTTCCGCCTTTCATTAAACCATTAATCACATCATTAAAATTGGAGTTAGATACCACAAGAAAAAGATCCGTTTTTAACAACCTGAAACCGACTTTATTAAAGCCAGTTACTATCACAGCCTTAAGAATAGATGATCAGAAAGTTAAAACAGAATACGCAAACTTTGCTATTGACGGGAAGTCATTGGTAGCTTTAAATCCAAATTCAATTCTATATGGTTTAAGCGCTCGATTCCCATTCATGAGAATAAACACCGTTTACGAAAATGGGCTAGTGCCTGTTCAGCGTGTTGATATTAAAAGTAATTATACTTATGGATTCACTAGCGTTCCTGAGCCCGCTCTTTTTATTAACGGCTTACAGGTAAATCAAAATGGTGAACCAATTTATGATATCTTGCTTCGCTTACTGCCAGATCAAGTTGAGCGTGTCGAGATCAACAAGCAGGCGAGTGGCGGATCAAGTTACTCAACAGTTTACGGCTACCGCGGGAGCATATCAATTTACCTTAAAACCAATGTCGATCCCGAACGGTTCAACACTCCATTGAGCCCTTCTAATTTCTTCCAAAGAATTAAAATAGATGGTTATCAAATAGCGTTAGAATTTAAAGCCCCAGGCTACGCTACAACTTCTTCATCAACAGATGCCGATTTTCGAAGTACTATTTATTGGAATCCAGAATTGCTGACATCCAATTACGAAACAACCAAAATCAATTTTTACGCTGCAGACTTAGTAACAAAATATCAAATTAAAGTGCAAGGCGTGACAACGTTTGGAAAGCCTTTGCTATCGGTTGCTTACATCGAAATCATTAAGTGAGTAAGAAAAAAAAGCCATCGATCGATGGCTTTTCAGTGGGAGCTGAGGGGTTCGAACCCCCGACCCTCTGCTTGT
>DPLR01000475.1:4133-9109 GCA_003541895.1 Cytophagales bacterium
ACCAGCTGAGCTAAGCTCCCATTAAAATTTTAGGACTGCAAAGGTAGCCGAGAATTTGAATTGTGCAAAAAATGATTTTTCAATGAAACTAAACTGAAAAACTATCTTTGCGAATTAAAAATGAAAACCGCTGATAAAATAAAATCGCTTACCGAGGCGTCTTCACAAGTAAAGGCTTGGCAACAAGGTGGGCAGAAAGTAGTATTCACCAACGGTTGTTTTGATCTTATTCATCTAGGCCATGTCGACTACCTGGAAAAGGCTCGAAATCTTGGCGACAAATTGGTGATCGGTTTAAATTCGGATAGCTCAGTGAGTCGTTTTAAAGGCCCTGAGCGTCCATTACAGGATCAAAACTCAAGAGCAAGAGTACTGGCAGCAATGCAATTTGTTGACCTCGTGGTTTTTTTTAACGAAGACACTCCATTCGATTTAATTTCAGAACTTGTTCCGAACATTCTCGTAAAAGGAAGTGACTATTTGGCAGAAAACATTGTTGGCGCAGATGTTGTTAAAAAAAATGGCGGTGAAGTAAAAACGATTGATTTTGTGCCGGGATACTCCACCACAAAAATTGTAGAGAAAATCAAAAGAACTTAAACAAATAAATTATGGGATTTGGAGCGTTATTTATTGGTCTGTTTTTTATGCTTATCGGTTGGATGGTAAGCTCTCGCTTGAAAAGCAAGTTCAAAGAATATTCTCAAGTTCATTTAACAAAAGATTTAACAGGGGCAGAAGTAGCCCGACTAATGCTGGCAGATCACGGCATTCATGATGTACAGGTGGTATCGGTTGAAGGTCAACTAACAGATCATTATGATCCATCTTCTAAGACGGTAAACCTTAGCCAAGAAGTTTTTTACGGTAGAAACGCTTCTGCTACTGCCGTAGCTTCCCACGAATGTGGTCACGCAGTTCAGCATGCCACAGCTTATTCAATGTTACAAGTCCGTTCGGCCATGGCGCCCGTTCAAAACATTAGCGCCAGCGTTTTGAATTTCATTTTCATGGCAATGATGTTTGGCGGATTCTTCGCCCACAGCATTTTACCTTGGAACACTGCAATTTTAGTGATGATAGTTTGTTATGGAGTTTTTGCGCTTTTTGCTATCGTTACTTTGCCTGTTGAATTTGATGCTAGTCGTAGAGCATTAGTTTGGGTAAAAAATAGAAACATAGTTACTACCGGAGAATATGCCATGGCTCAGGATGCCTTGAAATGGGCCGCCATGACTTATGTGGTTGCTGCTATTGGCGCCATTACAACTTTAGTGTATTACCTGATGCAATACCTCGGTGGCCGTGATTAATTCTTTTTAAAAATTTAAAGGAAGCTCGAGCCGAACACTCGAGCTTTTTTTATTCCTGAAAATACCCATCTATCTTTACGTACTCAATACAAATCTTGTAATCCATAAATCCTGATCTGATATGAATTTTGAATTGACCGAAGAACACTTAACTGTACAACAAGCTGCCCGAGATTTTGCCCAAAACGAATTGCTACCTGGAGTCATTGAGCGCGATACTGAACAGAAATTCCCGGCCGATCAAATAAAAAAAATGGGCGAGCTTGGCTTTATGGGCATGATGGTCGATCCTAAATATAATGGGGGTGGAATGGACACGATCTCTTATGTGTTGGCAATGGAAGAAATTTCAAAGATAGATGCATCGGCATCGGTTTGCATGTCGGTAAATAATTCGTTGGTATGCTGGGGTCTTGAAAAATTTGGGACAGAAGAACAGAAAGAAAAATATTTGAAAAAGTTGGCTACAGCCGAATCGATCGGTGCATTTTGTTTGTCTGAACCTGAAGCTGGAAGCGATGCAACTTCTCAGCGCACAACAGCCGAAGACAAAGGTGACCATTACTTGTTAAACGGTACAAAAAATTGGATCACCAATGGAAAAAGCGCCAGCGTTTATTTGGTGATCGCGCAAACTCATCCAGAAAAAAAACACAAGGGTATCAACGCATTGATCGTGGGGCGAGGCATGCCCGGATTTGTGGTTGGAAGAAAAGAAGACAAGATGGGCATTCGCGGAAGCGACACGCATTCACTCATGTTTACTGATGTGAAAATTCCAAAAGCCAACAGAATAGGTGAAGACGGATTTGGTTTCACATTCGCGATGACAACGCTCAATGGAGGCCGGATTGGAATCGCCTCACAAGCACTGGGCATTGCAGCTGGTGCTTATGAGCTTGCCGTGAAATACGCAAAAGAGAGAAAAGCCTTTGGCAAACATTTGAGCGATCACCAAGCTATTCAATTCAAACTTGCTGAAATGGCTACAAAGATTAATGCAGCACGATTGCTGGTGTGGCAAGCAGCCTATTTGAAAGACCAGAAAAAAGATTTTGTGAAGGCTGCAGCCATGGCAAAATTATTCGCTTCACAAATTGCGCAAGAAGTAACCACAGAGGCTGTGCAAATTCATGGCGGATATGGTTATGTAAAAGAGTTTCACGTAGAGCGCCTCATGCGCGATGCCAAGATCACTCAGATTTACGAAGGAACAACTGAGATTCAAAAGATGGTTATATCTAGGGAGTTGTTGAAGTGAATTGATTTTATGCGCATTACAACTCTTGCTATTTTATTCCTAATCTCAGAGAATAGCATTGGCCAAGATAAGCAAATCTCATTTTATGAAATTATCAAAGGCGATAGTGTTGTTATGTCCTTTAATCCGCGGGATGGTTTCATTGAAAAAAAGTGTGCTGATTATTTTAGATATGTTAGAATTGATAATAACGGGAATTTTAACGGCAAGTTTGTTGATGTAAGCTATAATGGAGCGATAATTGGCGTTGGTACTTACATTCACGGAAAACGAGAAGGAAATTTTGAGGTCTATTATTCAAATGGAAAAGTTCAATGTCAAGGCATTTATGAAAACAATAAACCAACTGGGGTCTGGAATTTTTTCCATCAAAGTGGCCTGCCAGAACGTTCGCTAAGAATTGACAATGGCGATACTCTTTTAATAAGGCTTATCGATTCGAGCGGAAAAATTCTAGTCAATGATGGAACTGGAACCTTTATAGGACCGGTGGCATCTAACGAGGTCTCAATTACCAAAGGAAAAGTTGTTAATGGAAAGCCCGATGGCTGGTGGAACGGCTTTTGGGCTTCCGATCGACTTTCTCGCGTAGAAAAATTTGCCAAAGGGAAACTTGTAAAGGGTTCTTCTACCATCGATAGACGTGATAGAAATTATAAAAGTCACCCAAAGCTTAACAACTTTTTTTACTGCGACTATTTCGGGTTATTGGAAAAATTTAAAGTTGAGAAGTGCACAGAAATGAGAAAAGAATTGAGAAAACGGCTGGGTCTCTAAATCAGATCGCAAACATTTGGAATTATGCATAAAGCCCTACTAGCAATATTTTTCCTTGCTTGCCAAACAATTTTCGCTCAGGACAAACAGATCAGTTTCTACGAAATCATCAAGGATGATAGTGTTGTAATGTTTTTTAATCAAAGGGGTGAATTCGTTGAGAGGAAATGTGGGGATTATTTTAGGTATGTTAGAATTGACGATAACGGAGATTTTAATAGTACGTTTGCTGACATAAGCAAAGGCGGGGTAATACGAGCAACAGGCAGCTACATTCACGGAAAACGAGAAGGAATTTTTGAGATCTATTACCCAAATGGAAGAACAAAATGCCACGGACTTTACAAAACAATAGGCCAGAAGGTGATTGGGATTTTTTCCATGAAAACGGGCTGCCTGAACGTTCTCTGAAAATCAATAATGGTGACACGCTCTTAACGAGGCTTATCGACTCTGATGGAAAAATTCTTATTGCTGATGGAAAAGGAACTTTCCATGGGCAAGTGGCTTATGAGGAGGGTGTAATAGCCAAAGGAAAAATTGCTAATGGGAAGCCAGATGGCATCTGGAATTCTAACTATTTAAATGAAATTTTTTGTACTGAAAAGTTCTCTCACGGAAAGTTCGTAAAAGGTTTTTTGCCCAATGCCGAATTAACTAATAAAACTTATCGGAATAGATCCCAACTTAATAACTTCATTTACTGCGATTATTTTAGTTTATTAGAAAAATATAAAGTTGAGAAGTGCAATGACTCTGCAATTCAAGTTTACCTTGATCATTCCAAATTTAGGCAGTATTTAAAAAATCAGATTATGTTTACTAATCACCGGCTTGGCAAGCGTCTAGACTTAACTGTCACAGAATACAAAATTTCCATTCAATTGGAGACAAACAAAGATGGGAAACCGGTCGATTTCAGACCTGTTACTCCATTTAGCAATAATACCTACTATTCAGGTATTACTCGTGCAATTGCATCTCTCGTAACTGCTACACCCCTCTCAAAATCTTATTTCCATATAAAAATCAGGTTGCGAGAAAACTCATCCTAAAATAATAACCTAAGTTTTAATTATTGTTTCTCTGAAAATTAAATAGTACAGCAGTCCGATCTTATATGGTAAGTCTTTGAAATTAGATTTACTTTTGTCAAACTCTATTGCCATTGGTTCGTAAGTTTTTTCCGTTGGACAAAAACTATCTTCTAGAAGAAGCACAACTTGCGCTTCAAGAAAAACTACTCTCTCAATTAATCGAAAAAGTAAAGACCGCTTTTGATCAAAGGCATAATCCGCTTGGACTTGAAGATGCCTTCTGCCTAAAAGTAAAGAACTATAAAACCAATAATCTCAAGCCACTTTCCAATTTTTATCAGAATGTCTGTGCTGTGTATCGATTCAAGCACAGCGACAACCAATTGGAATTTGTGTGGGACGGCCGCGAACATTTAGAAAAATATCGACATGAGTGGTCGACCATTTTCAATCTATGGATTGACGAGTTTTGTAAACAAGAATTATTTGTTCAAGCTGTACTGGATCTCACAGTGTTCCTCCCAGAAAATCGCCATGCCGACCTTGCTGAAAATAGAATGAATAATTTTATGCTGCGGCAATTTGATG
>DPLR01000586.1:0-2495 GCA_003541895.1 Cytophagales bacterium
ACTATGATGCATGGTGGAAGGCACGCAATACCCGAAACTTTGTCAATCACATACCCGAAGGCACAGCTACTCTTGTCGTGGGTGGCTTGTTCGATGCGGAAGATTGCTTTGGCGCGTGGCGTTTGTACGGAGCAATCGAGAAGAGTGCTAAAAACAATAATAAGTTAGTAATGGGTCCGTGGTCGCATGGCCAATGGGCATCTAACGATGGCACCAAACTGGGAAACGTCAAGTTTGGAAGTAACACCTCTCAATGGTTTCAAAATCAAATTGAAATTCCTTTCTTCAATTATTATTTAAAAGACAAGGGTTCTGTTCAAACATTACCCGAAGCAACGATTTTCTTTAGTGGAGAAAATAAATGGCGAACATTTGATCACTGGCCGCCAACTAACTCCTCTTCTACTCCAATCTATTTACAGGCGAACGGAAAATTGAATTGGTCGAAGTCAGTTGCGAAAGAAAGCTTTAGTGAATACATCAGCGATCCAAGCCGTCCCGTACCATTTACCGAACACGCTAATCTGCCCAGAACAAATGCGTACATGACCGAAGACCAAAGATTTGCATCGAGAAGAGCTGATGTCTTGGTATTTCAAACCGATGTATTGACTGAAGACGTGACTCTTGCTGGAACAGTAGTTGCAGATTTGCTCACGAAGATTAGTACCACCGATGCCGACTTTGTTGTAAAATTAATTGACGTATTTCCCGAACTACCAAATGCCAAACAAGAACAGACCGCGATGGATTCTTATCAAATGTTGGTGCGTGGTGAAATTATGCGCGGAAGATATCGCAAGAGCTTTGAATCTCCGGTAGCTTTTGTGCCAAATCAAATTGACCACGTGAAGTTTGAACTGCCGGATGTAGCACACACTTTTCAAAAAGGACATAGGCTCATGATACAAATTCAAAGTTCATGGTTTCCTTTAGCTGATCGTAACCCGCAAAAATTTGTCAATATTTATTCGGCAAATGAAAATGATTTTCAAAAGGCCAACGTCAAAATATATCACGATAGCAACAACAGCAGTCAAATACTATTACCCATTCTTAAATAAGTAATCCATCAAGTCAATCGTGAAATTATTTTTTCTTTGCTCCGTCTTAACTTTTGTTACGCTTCAATCTTTTGCCCAGAACGAAACTGATGTGGATTGGTATGAAAATTTATTGCGTCCTAAAAAAACCACATCGATCGAAAATGAAATCAAGAAGGCGAATGCTCTTTTAATACAAGCCAAGACTACCAATAATAAGCTTGAAGAAGTAAAAGCTTTGATTGAATTAGGTGCAGGCAAATTAGCACAAGCTACAGAGTATGGTAATGCCCTAGATTACCTGATTCGCTCACTGGCCATAGAAGATTCGCTCGGATTACAGAAAGAAAAAATTTTTACTCTCCTTACCATGGCACGAGTATTCGAGGCCGTGGGCGATTATTTCAAAAGCCTTGAATTTCTGAACCAAGCCCAGCAATTAAGTGATCAGGAAAAAAATAGGTACGTGCAGACGTTAATCCTCAACGAATCGGGCCGGGTAAAAACGTTGCACGGAAAAGAAGAAGCCGCTTTTGAAGATTATGAACTTGCCCTTGAATATGCGCGCGAGCTTAAACAACAAGGCCTCGAAGCTGATGCACTAATTCACCTTGGTCAGTTGCTCACAAGAAAAAAGAAAAATACTGAAGCGCTCGAAAATTTTAAAACAGCACTTGCCATTTATCGATCTGTTAACGACAAAATGAATGAAGCCATTGCGCTGAATGAGGTGGGCGAAATGTACCGCTTAATGAAAAACCATGAGCGAGCCTTGGCTAATCATGTAGCTGCGATTGAAATACGTCAACGCTTAAAAGATGATGCAGGGTTGGCGCAATCGTACAACAACGCGGGCGCTCTGTATTTTGATGAAAATAATTTTAAGCGTGCTATCGCTAATTTACAATTGGCACTTCAATCGGCACAAAAATCGCAAGCACAAAATGAGCTACTAAAGAGTTACGATTACCTTAGCCAATGCTATCGCGAACTTAAAGACTTCAAAAAAGCTTTGGAGTACCGCGAATCATTTCTTCAGATCGAAGACCTTATCAGCAATGAGAAAAATGAAAGAGAATTACTCGAATCACAAAACCGGTACGTCATTCAAAAGCAAGAAACAAAAATTGATCAGCTTGAAGTGGATCGCGAACAACGTGAGAAAGTAATTGAAGCGCAAAAAAAGACAAGAAACATTCTGGTGTTACTTATCGCGTTTGGTTTCATCATCGGGTTGTTGGTGCTGTATCTGTATTTCCTAAAAAGAAAATCAGCCCGAAAGCTGGCTGAGCTCAACGCCACCAAAGACAAACTCTTTTCCATTATTGGTCACGATTTAAAGGGGCCATTGAATTCGCTCACTTCGTTTTCTTCACTCTTGCTCAACCACATAGATCAAATATCGAAAGAGGAGATCAAAATGCTTTCGCAAGACATTGATAAGTCGTTGAA
>DPLR01000586.1:2830-3297 GCA_003541895.1 Cytophagales bacterium
CGAAAATGAAGAACTCTTAAAAGTGCAAGCACAGAATAAAAAAATAACAATCACCAATTTGAATCGAATGAATTTGCCTGTGAATTTGCATCGCAATTCGATCAATACAGTGGTTCGCAACCTTATTGCCAATGCCATCAAGTTCACGCCTGAAGGGGGTGAGATCAGATTAAATGCAGACGTAAAAGACAACGAATATATTATTTCAGTTACCGACACCGGAGTTGGCATGAGTGAAGAAGCGATTAAAAAACTTTTTAAAATCGGCACCAAGTATTCAACCCTTGGCACAGCTAAAGAAAAAGGTACTGGCCTCGGATTAATTCTCTGCAAAGATTTTATTGAAAAAAACGGAGGCGAAATTCAGGTTACCAGTGAAATAAATAAAGGAAGCTCTTTTTCATTTTCTTTACCTGCTGTCAAATAAAAAATTATGTAGATGTTTAAAACAAGATACAAGAAACAAG
>DPLR01000383.1 GCA_003541895.1 Cytophagales bacterium
GTCACCGACATTATGTCTGGCTTCGCTTCGCGTTGCCGAATTCTCTTACTAAACCACCGAGGCAGATAAGCACCCGGATAAACCCAGATAAGTCGGAATAGAATAGTAGCGATACTAATCAGCGCTCCATAGGCAATCAATTCCAGTAAGGAATGATTTTGAATGTGTCTTAACACCACAGGCAGTTGCAAGCCAATTAAAATAAAAATTAAACCGTTCAAAATAAAAATGACGGTCTCCCACACCGACCACGCATTAAGACGCGAGCGATGATTAAAAATCTTAGACGAATTCCAACTCAAGAAAAGGCCACAAGCTACTACCGAAAGCACTCCCGAAACATGAATCTGTTCAGCTAAAAGATAAGCCGTGTACGGTGCAATGAATGTAAGCGTGGTGTCATTCACCGGATCATCGGGCGTGATCATATGAATCCACTTGAACAACTGACCCAGCACTAAGCCCACGGCCACTCCTACCACCGCCACATAGAAAAAGTTGATACTTGCCAACCAAAAAATAAAAGTACCCGAAGCAGCGGCCGCAATGCCGTAGCGATACGCTATTAAACCGGTAGCGTCATTCACCAAACTTTCACCTTCTAAAATGGTAGCTACTCTTCTCGGAATGCCAAGCCCTTTGGTAGCAGCGCTTGCAGCAACGGCATCGGGTGGCGAGATGATGGCACCAAGCACAAATGACTCGGGCCAGCCAAACCCGGGAATAAAATAGTGCGCCACAACAGCCACCAATGTAGTAGTGAACAAAACACAACCGATGGCCAGTAGACTAATCGCGCGCTTGTTTGCTTTAAAGTCGGGCCACGAGGTGGTCCATGCAGCTGAATAAAGAACCGGTGGCAAAAAAATCAAGAAGATGGTATCAGGCTCAAGTGCAATTTCATGCAAGCCCGGGATAAGACTCACCCCAATACCCACCAGAACAAGTAAAACCGGGTAAGGAATTTTTATACGTCCCGCCACTTCGGCCAATGCGGTAATGATCGCCAGTAATAAAATGATAATCGTAATATCTCCCATAGCAAACTTGAACTCCAATATCAAAAAAAACATTCAAGATTTGTTAAAAAAAATAGTTGCCGAACTTTTTTGATACCTTACTGTTTAAAAGGAACATGAAAGTTGCTGCCTCACGTAAAGAACATTTCAATGCGGCCCATCGCCTGTACAATCCACAATGGAATGACGAAAAAAATAGTGCCGTGTTTGGCAAGTGTAGTAATCCCAATTTCCATGGCCACAATTACGAAGTGATCGTGAGTGTCATTGGCGAACCAGATCCGGATACAGGATACGTGTTTGACATGAAACTATTAAGCGACCTAATCACGGAACATGTACTCACAAAATTCGATCATAAAAATCTTAACTTAGATACGATCTACTTTCAAAACTTAAACCCAACGGCCGAAAATATTGCGATTGTGATATGGCGGATATTGCGGCAACACATTGATAGCAAATACGAACTTAAAATTAAACTTTATGAGACAGAAAGAAATTGCGTTGAATATCCGGCCCATTAAACCGCTCGATCCCGAAGAGGATCATCCTGTCTCATCGTACGACACACCGCTGCGCGATGATGCGTTCATGTTGTCTGACGAAGAAAAAATTGAAAAGATCGAAAAACACTTTCGCGAGATCATGAACGTGCTCGGACTCGATCTCACGGACGATAGTTTGAATGGCACTCCACATCGTGTGGCAAAAATGTTTGTAAAAGAAGCATTCAGCGGATTAAATCCCGTGAACAGACCACACCCCCGCTTGTTCGAAAACAAGTACAATTATGATCAGATGTTGGTGGAGAAGGACATTACGTTCTATTCGCATTGCGAACATCACTTTGTACCCATTTATGGCAAAGCGCACGTGGCTTACTTCTCATCGGGAAAAGTAATCGGCTTGAGTAAAATCAATCGCTTCGTTCAATATTATTCGAAGCGGCCACAAGTGCAAGAAAGACTCACCGTGCAAATCGGCAAAGAGTTAGAGCGCGTGCTCAATACTTCTGATGTAGCGGTAGTGATTGATGCCAACCACATGTGCGTTGCTTCGCGCGGAGTGGTTGATACCAATAGCAAGACCGGTACAGCCTATTTTGCAGGCAAATTTAAAGACGAAAACATCAAGCGCGAATTTTTGAATTACATCAATGCGAAGTAGCATTAAGTTATCTTGAACAAATGAGACAAATGAATAAACTAATTATTCTTGTATTAATCCTGACATCTCATACTGGGTTCACTCAGTCTAATGCCATTCAAGTGAAGGTCTCCACATCATCTTCTAAAGGGGATAAGGATAGTTTGTTTACTGTTACAACAAACTATTTTGATATCGAATTGCATTCTACGACTAAAAATGACGGCTCAAAATATTTTACCACTAAAAAGAACTTAATTAAGAAATACGTCAATGACAAAAACTTCACTTTCAAGTTCATGTTCGTTTGCAATGATGACGGTTCTGTGAAAAAATTTAATACCGAAATAGAGTTCTTGGATTTCATGCTAAAAGGAGGTTACGAAATGGTCAGCTCGAATAAAGAGAAATACCACACGGACTATGTATTCAAAAAACAATTGAAGTGATCAAATCAATTGAATCAACGTTTCAGAATAAGAAAGCAACTCGTTGACAATCAAAAATTATTTATATCCCGGCCTTGGGTAGATAACTTGTAAGTTGTAACCTGTAATCCTACCTTTGCGGCTCAATGAAAAAAGTCGCTTTCTATACGCTCGGATGCAAATTAAACTATTCGGAGACATCAACTATTGCTAGAAAGTTCGAAGAGAAGGGCTACATCAAAACCGAGTTTACAGACTCACCTGATATTTTCATAATCAATACTTGTTCAGTTACAGAAAATGCAGATAAGAAATGCAGGAAAGTAGTGCGCGAGGCACGCGCCATTTCGCCCCATGCGTATGTTGCTATCATTGGCTGTTATGCGCAGCTAAAGCCAAAAGAGATTTCTGAAATTCCGGGTGTAGATGCGGTACTTGGCGCTGCTGAAAAATTTCAACTCGTTGAATTGCTCGATGGGTTTGTTCGCCCTTTAAAAACTACCGTGTTTAATTCGGAAATCGATGCGGTAAAAAATTTCAATACCTCGTATTCTATGCTTGACCGCACCCGCACTTTTTTGAAAGTACAAGATGGGTGTGATTATTCTTGCACGTTTTGCACAATCCCTCTAGCGCGTGGCCATAGCCGAAGTGATTCGATTCAAAACATTGTAAGAACCGCCCAAGAAATTGCTGGCACGAATGTGAAAGAAATTGTTCTGACAGGCGTGAACACTGGCGACTTTGGATTGCAAAACGGAGAACGAAAAGAACGTTTCTTAGATTTGATCAAAGTCCTTGATACCGTTGAAGGAATTGAACGATTCAGAATTTCTTCGATAGAACCCAACTTGCTTCACGATGACATCATCGAATTCGTTTCGAGTTCAAAACGCTTTGTTCCGCATTTTCATATTCCGTTGCAATCGGGTTCAAATAAAATATTAAAGCTGATGCGCAGAAGGTATCTGCGTGAGTTGTATACCGCACGGGTTGAAAAAATAAAATCGCTGATGCCGCACGCATGCATTGGCGTTGACGTGATTGTCGGCTTCCCTGGCGAAAAACATGAAGATTTCTTAGAGACCTACAATTTCCTGAATGAATTGCCCATTTCTTACCTTCATGTGTTTACTTATTCAGAACGGGAAAATACCGTTGCTGCCTCCATGCCCCTAGTTATTCCGATGAATGAGCGGAACGAGCGCTCACGTATGCTACATATCTTATCCGAT
This sequence comes from Cytophagales bacterium, assembly GCA_003541895.1. GTDB lineage: Bacteria > Bacteroidota > Bacteroidia > Cytophagales > Cyclobacteriaceae > ELB16-189. The sequence continues at coordinate 3,832 of DPLR01000383.1, forward strand.
AAAAAGCGAAGAGCTTTCTATGAAGAGAATCTCGGCAAGGAATTTTCAGTGCTGTTTGAAAACGATATTGAAGACGGAATGATGCATGGCTTTACAGAAAACTACATTCGGGTAAATGCAAAATATGATCCGCTGCTCATCAACGAGATAAAGCGTGTAAAACTCACATCAATAGCTGACGGAGGAACCGTTAACATAGAAGAAGTTGAAAATTCCGTGTTCGCTTAAGAAACAATAACTCCGTCTTTGATTTCAAGTTTTCGGTCGGCCATGGCAGCAAATTCTTGGTTGTGCGTAACGATCACGAACGTCTGATTAAAATCGTTGCGCAGTTGAAAGAAAAGTTGGTGCAACTCAGAGGCATTTTTTGAATCGAGATTACCGCTCGGTTCGTCAGCAAAAATTAATAGCGGTGAATTAATTAAAGCACGTGCCACCGCCACGCGCTGTTGCTCACCCCCTGATAGCTCGGAAGGTTTGTGTTTAGAGCGAGATTCAAGCCCGAGTAAATTCAAAAGTTCGTTCGCACGTTCATTGATTTTTTTTAAGTCTCCGTGGCCAATGAGCCCTGGGATCATCACGTTTTCAAGTGCAGAAAACTCAGGCAACAGGTTGTGAAACTGAAAAACAAAGCCCATATTTTTATTTCGAAACTCAGCGAGCGGCTTAGCTTTTAAAGCAAACAGATTGGTGTCGTTAATCTTCACCTCACCTTCGTTGGGAACATCCAGCGAACTAAGGATATGCAAGAGTGTACTTTTACCTGCCCCCGATGCGCCAACAATGGCCACCACTTCACCCTTCTTTATCTCAAGGTCAACCCCTTTTAAAACAGGTAGCGCATTGTACGATTTCTTTAATCCTTTTGCTTTTAGCATGCTTCAATTTAATTCAAAATGCAATTTGAAATCGCATTTACCAAAACAGTCAAAAGTAGGATAATTAGCTTGGCCATTCCATGCGATCATAAAAAAATTAATTATAACGCATGAAATAAAGCGTTAAAAAAAGTAGCTTGCTTCCAAAACAATAGCACATGAACATTCACGAATATCAAGCTAAAGAAGTATTAAAAAAATATGGAGTAGCCGTTCAACGTGGCATCGTGGCCGATACACCCGACAAGGCCGTAGCAGCTGCTAAAAATTTACAAGCAGAAACAGGCTCCAAGTGGTTCGTGGTGAAGTCTCAAATTCATGCCGGTGGCCGTGGCAAAGGAACGGTAAAAGAAACAGGTTCACGTGGTGTTGTTTTGGCAAAAAGTTTTGATGAAGTGTTTGAAAAATCTAAAGCCATTTTAGGCGGCACGTTGGTAACCATTCAAACAGGTGCTGCCGGAAAAAAAGTAAATAAGGTTCTGATCCCCGAAGATGTTTATTACCCAGGCGCAAGTGAACCGAAAGAATACTACATGAGCATTCTGCTCGACCGTTCAACCAGCAAGCCTGTAATCATGGCCAGTACAGAAGGCGGAATGAACATTGAAGAAGTGACTGCCACTCATCCCGAAAAGATTGTGAAAGAATGGATTGACCCGCGCATTGGCCTTCAGCCTTTCCAAGCTAGAAAAATAGCCTTTGCTCTAGGTATGGAAGGGAATGCTTTCAAAGAAATGGTGAAGTTTGTGAATGCCCTCTATAACGCATACATCGGTCTGGATGCTTCTATGTTTGAAATCAATCCTGTCTTAAGAACTTCCGATAGTAAAATACTGGCCGTGGATGGCAAAGTGAATTTGGATGACAATGCGCTATACCGTCACCCAGACCTCGAAGAGCTACGCGACATTACCGAAGAAGATCCCTTGGAGGTAGAGGCCGGAAAATCAGGATTGAATTATGTTAAGCTTGATGGCAACGTAGGTTGTATGGTGAATGGCGCAGGCCTAGCGATGGCCACCATGGATATCATCAAACTTTCTGGCGGAGAGCCAGCTAATTTTCTCGATGTGGGTGGTGGCGCCAATGCGGAAACGGTAGAAGCAGGATTTAGAATTATCCTTAAAGATCCCAACGTAAAAGCAATCCTCATCAATATTTTTGGAGGTATCGTTCGTTGCGATAGAGTTGCCAATGGGGTGGTTGAAGCTTATCGGAAAGTGGGAAACATCCCTGTACCGATTATTGTAAGACTTCAAGGAACTAATGCCGAAGAAGGTGCTAAGATCATTAAAGAGTCTGGCCTAAAAGTCTATTCGGCTATTTTGCTAAAAGAGGCTGCCGAACGAATAAAAGAAGTTTTAGCTTAAGTGAAGTGGTTTCCTAATCAGGTTTAATTGCATAAATTGCAATCTTAAGTTCGTTAGATGGAAAGATTTCTGAAACTCATTGTCTTTTTCATTGTTGCTTTACCCCTTTTCGCTAAGGCGCAGAGCTTTTATCCCGTTACGAATGAACGAAAGTATATTCTGACCGGAGGCACTGGATCTGCCACCTATTATGGAGAACTGAGTAATCCTGGCACCGTTATCAAATACCAACCTAATTTGAACGTTGGTATCATGAAATATTTTAATGAGAACATTTGGGCCAGGGCTGAAATGAACTGGTTTATGCTTCAGGGGTCGGATGTAAATGCCAATGAAACAGGCCGAAAATTAAGGGCTATGTCTTTTCATTCCAGTTGTGAAGAATTAAGCGTGGTTGGGGGAATCAATTTGTATGGTACGGGCAGAACATACATTAGACGCCCCACAATAAATATTTATGCATTCGGTGGAATTGGATTACTTCATTTTAATCCAAAAGCTGACTACAAAGGAAAGAGCTATGCCCTTGAACCTCTCCACACCGAAGGTGTTAGTTATAGCCGGGTGGTTCCCGTTATACCGTATGGCTTAGGTTTCAGATTAAAGACAAGCCCAAACGTCAATATTGTTATTGAAGCGGGTTATCGCAAAACGTTTACAGACTATTTGGATGACGTGAGTACCAAATACATTGCAACGAGTTCATCCTTCTCAGATGCCCAAAACTTTTTCATCAATCCCAATCCTTCGAATGGATTTCAGGCGGGCTCGAAACGCGGTGACCCTTCGCACACAGATAGCTATTTTCTGCTGAATGCCAAAGTGGAATATTATTTACCTTTCAGTGGGCCTGACCCCTACACCAGCAAAGGGAGAATCAAGAAAAGAACCAAGTTCCGTTATAACAAACGTGGCGGAATCAAGAGATATTAAATCACGCTTGTTTGTCTAACACTTCGTACCTCGAATAATTACTCTTATACTCGGGAACAAGTTCTTTCATCAGCGCAACACTCTTTAGCTCGTTTTTATCGATGACCAGATCTTCAAATAGTTCAACGTAACGGTTAATCTCCTCGTAAGAATATTGCTGAACTTTCGCAATCATAATCTTGTGGTGGTGCGTAGGTAACGTATTTTCAGTCGTGTTCAATAATTCTTCATACAACTTCTCTCCTTCTCTCAAGCCTGTGAAAACAACATCTATATCTTTTCCAGGCTCTAATCCAGATAACCAAATCATCTTGTTAGCCAAATCAAGAATCTTTACCGACTTGCCCATATCAAAAATAAAAATCTCACCTCCCTTGCCCATTGTTCCCGCCTCCAATACCAACTGACAGGCTTCGGGTATAGTCATAAAAAAGCGAGTGATCTCGGGGTGTGTAACCGTAATGGGGCCTCCTTCCTGAATTTGCTTCTTGAACAATGGAATTACTGATCCATTGGAACCGAGTACATTTCCAAACCGGGTAGTAACAAAAGCCGTACGCGCTTTTCCATTAGAATTAAGATAATCGTTATC